>NZ_JBSFWU010000027.1:0-77217 GCF_053594995.1 Streptomyces sp. NPDC002536 | reverse complement strand
GCCTAGGGCGAGTCCGCCCCGTCAGGGGCGCGGGGAACTGCGCGATCAGCCACCGACGGCCTGCAGCCGACGCACCGCCTCGGGGACGTCGGCTGCAGGCGCATCGTGGTTGCTCGCGCAGTTCCCCGCGCCCCTGACGGGGCGGACTCGCCCTAGGCGCGCGCTGGCGGACCTCCGAGCTCCCGTTGGGCGAGGCCCGCCCAGTACGGCATGCGCAGGCTGCGGAACCCGGTCAGGGCCCGGTTGAGGTGGTCGGCCGCGGCGCCGAGGTCGCCGAGGGCGGTGTGGGCGCGGCCGAGCCAGTAGTCGGTGAAGGCGGTGCCGCGGCGTTCGCCGAGTTCGGTGAAGACGGCGGCCGCCGCGCGGAGCGGTCCCAGTGCCCGGGCGGCAGCGGCCGGTCCGGGGCCGTGCTCGGCGTGTGCACGGCCGAGGGTCATCAGCGCGTAGGCCTCCCCGGGGCGGTGCCGCACCTTGCGGAAGAGGACGAGGGCGCGGTCGAGGTGGCCGGCGGCCCGGTCGGTGCGGCCGGCGGAGAGTTCGGCCCAGGCGAGCAGTTGCAGGATGTCGGCGAGGGCGAGCGGGTGTCCGAGGCGTTCGGCCGTCTCCAGGGCGGGTGCCAGGGTGTCGACGGCCTCGGCCCCGCGCCCCTGGCAGACGAGCGCGAAGGCGAGGCTGCGCAGGGCGATGACGCGGCCGTGCTCGTCGCCGAGCCGGCTCATCACGGCGGCCGCGGAGGCCGCGTCGTCGTGGGCGAGGTCCGCCATGCCCCGGTCGGCGACGGCGATGCTGCGGTGGATGCGCAGCCGGGCGGCGTGGTGCGCCTCCCCCAGTTCGTCCAACTGCGCGATGGCGGTGGCGTACCGGGTCATGGCGTCGTCCACCCGGCCGCGGACGCCCGAGACGCGGGCGAGGGAGCCCTGGGCGACCGCGGCGGCGACGGCGTCGCCGACCGCTTCGGCGCAGGCGAGTGCGGCCCGCGCCACGTGTTCCCACTCGTCCCACCAGTTCCGTACGTGGCAGACGTCCTCCATGGCGGAGGCGAGCGCGGCGGCGTGCGTGCAGTATCCGGACTCCGCGGCGAACCGGGCCGCGGTGACGAGGTTGGTGCGCTCCCCCTCCAGCCAGCCGACCAAGTCTCCTTCCTCCTGCGGGAGTTGGCCGTCCGTGCCGCCGCGGATGAGCTGGTGGCCGGCCGCGCGGACCCGGGAGAGCCAGCCGTCCAGGACCCGGGCCACCGCGGCCTGCCGGCCGACCGCCGGCTCCTCGGCGAGGGCGCGTTCGGCGGCGTAGACGTGGAGCAGGTCGTGCATCCGGAAGCGCGGCTGGCCCTGGACGTCGATGCCCTCGACCTGGAGCAGGTTCGCGTCGAGCAGGACGTCCGTCGCGTCGTCCGGGTCGGGGGCGCCGAGCAGGGCGGCGAGGGCCCATCCGGGGAACTCCGGCGAGGGGAGCATGCCGACGGCGCGGAACGCGCGGGCGGCGTCGGGCGCCAGGCCGTGGTAGCTGGCGGCGACGCTGGTGCGGACGGCGAGGTCGCCGACCGTGAGCTCCGCCAGCAGGGTCTGTTCGTCGGCGAGCCGGTCGGCCAGGCGCCGGATCCGCCAGTGCGGGCGGCTCGCGAGCCGTGCCGCGGTCACCCGCAGGGCCAGCGGCAGTCCGGCGCAGCTGGCCAGGATCCGCTCGGTCTCCGCCGGTTCGGCGGCGAGCCGCCGGGGGCCGACGATGCGTTGCAGCAGGTCCTGCGCCTCCGTGTCGTCGAACGGGTCGATGTCGACGAGTTCCGCGCCGGTCAGCCCGGTCAGCCGGGCCCGGCTGGTGACCAGGGCCGCGGAGCCCGGGGTGCCGGGCAGCAGCGGACGGATCTGGGCCTCGTCGCGGGCGTCGTCGAGCAGCACCAGCACCTTGCGGCCGGACAGCAGCGAACGGAACATCGCCGCGCGGTCCTCGGTCGCCTCGGGGATGGACGAGCCGGAGACGCCCAGGCCGAGCAGCAGGTCGGCGAGGATCGCGCCGGCGTCGCGGTGGGGGCCGCGGGCGCCGTCCAGGTGCAGGAAGAGCCGGCCGTCGGGGAAGGCGTCCCGCATCCGGTGGGCGAGCCGGGTGGCGAGGGTCGTCTTGCCGACGCCGGGCAGGCCGGTGAGGACGACGACGGGCACGGCGCAGGGCGAGCCCGTCCGGAAGGGCGTGCCGGGCGACGGGTCGAGCAGCCCGCGGGCTCGCGCCAGCACCCGGTCCCGGCCGACGAAGTCGGTCTCGTCCGCGGGGAGTTGGCTTCTGAACTGCCAGACGACCCCGGCGTGCACGGGCGGGGCGGGGTCGGGCGGGGCGCCCAGCGCGGGATCCCGGGCGAGCACGGCGCGGTGCAGGCGGCGGAGTTCGGAGCCGGGTTCGAGGCCGAGTTCGTCGCGCAGGACGGCGCGGGCGCGGGCGTAGGACTTCAGGGCGTCGCCCGGGCCGTGCCAGCGGTACTGAGCGACCATCAGCCGGGCCCACAGCGACTCGCGCAGCGGGTAGCGGGCCACTTCCGTGTGCAACAGGCCGGTGAGTTCGCGGGGTTCGCCGAGCGCCAGCCGCGCCTCGGCGTAGTCTTCGAGTGCGGCCAGCCGCGCCTCCTCGATGCGGGCGGCCTCGATGCGCAGGGCGTCGTGGTGCACGACGCCTTCGTACGGGGCGCCGCGCCACAGCGCCAGTGCCTCCTGCAGCGTCTGGGCCGCGGCCCGATACTCCCCGGCGGCCAGGGCGGCGCGGCCCCGCGCGGCGAGTTCGTCGAACCGGTGCAGGTCCAGTTCGCCGTGGCGCAGCTGCAGCCGGTAGCCGCCGTGGCCGAGGCTCAACCTGTCCTCTCCGGAGGCCGGGTTGAGCACTCGGCGCAGGACAGCGACGTAACTGCGGACGTTGGCCTGGGCCGACGCCGGCGGGGCCGTACCCCAGGCCGCGTCGCTCAGCCGGTCCACGGAGACCGGGGTCCCGGCGTTGACGAGCAGCATCGCGAGCAGGGTCCGCTGTTTGGGGCCGCCGAGCGGCAGGGCACGGCTGTCGGCATGCGCCGCCAGGGGCCCCAGCACCTTGAACTCGACGCGCGGAAGCTCCACCGCAGGACCGCCCTTCTGTGGCCGCACGGCAGGGAGCGTGCGCACTCTTTACGTAAGGTTCGAACAACGACAAGTTCGACCCTACGGTCCGAGCGGCGGAAGGGCGTTGCGCCTCAGGGGCTTCTCAGGGGCTCCGTCTCACGCTGCGGTCGCCGTGGCGAGCGCCGCCTCGGCCGGCCTCACGACGACGAACCCCTGTCCCGGCGCGGCGGCGAACCCCTCGGTGTGCCGGGCGAGATGCTCGGAGATGGGTGTCCTCATGTGGTACAGGACGACCGAGGAGGAGACTCCGAAGATGGCGGGCGAGTCCACGAAGAGCGGGGCCTCGGCCTTGAGGTAGTCGAGCCCGGCCTGGATGTGGGCGGGGGTGACGGTGCCGTCGGCGCCGGGGCGGTGCTCGACGATCTGCTGCACCATCGCCTCGCAGATCGGGGCGAATTCCGCATCCTCGTCGATGGCCCGGTCGGTCCGCTCCGTCACGGCCCGGTAGACGGGCAGGTCCATCAGCTCGGACAGGGCCCGTACCCGGAAACGCGCGGCGTCCGGCCCCAGCCGCTCCAACGCCCGCCGGATTCTGCGCCGGACGTCCTTGAGCGTGGTCCGCACCGATTTGGCGGCGTTCTCCGGAGTGCGGCCGTCGGCGACGAGCATCGAGTCGATATGGGTGTCGACGTACACGACGTCGATCTGTTCGAAGGCATGGCCCGCCCAGGACAGGAGGGCGGTGAGCCGGTCCTGGTTGAAATAGCTGTTGCCCGCGCTGATGCCGATGAGGGCGTGTTCGCCGCGCCGCCATAAGGTGTGGCACCGTTCGCTGAGCGGCTCCGCATCCATCACCAGGGTCGGGGCCGGGGACGGGGCCGGGGACTGCGTAAAGACACCCTCCGTCATGACGTGGGCTCCTGCAGTGCGGTGGCGGTCTGCAGGCACAATTCGTCGAGAATTCCGGCGAGATCGATGTCGCCGCCCATGGGCGAGAACATGACCCCGTCCAGGCGCTCCCGCACCGCGGTGAGCCCGGGGGTGCTCGCTCCGGCCCGCTCCAGGATCTCCAGCGTGCGGCGGGCGGCGTCCGCACAGCGGAACGCGCCGTAGTCCGCGGGCTCTTCGAGGAGCCCGCGGCCGCTGCTCAGGAGATAGGCGGCCAGGAGGGCTATTTCCTCATGCAGTCGGTTCTGCGACAGCACCGTTTCCCCAGGTTTCATAGCTGATCACCTCGTTCTTGTCACGACGGTCGGACGGCGTGGGCACCTGCGCGGGGCGGCCGACGGGCACCAGCAGCAGCGGCTCCAGGTATTCCGGCAGGTCCAGCAGCAGCCGGACCACCTCCTCCCGGAAGCTGCTGACCGGGCAGCCGCCCAGCCCCATGGCGTGCGCGGAGAGCAGCAGGTTCTCCACCGCCATGGCGACGCAGAGCTTGGACGTCTCGTAGATCTTCCGTGAAATACCGCCGGAAAAGCCGGCCGCCATACGCCGGTCGACACAGGCCACGACAATGAATGCGGGCGTTCCGATCATTCCTGGCGAGAACGCCCTGAGCCGCCGCACGTTTTCCGGCTCCCGCACCACGACGAACGACCACGCCTGCTTGTTGGAGGCGGTGGGTGCAGCCAGCATGCATTCCAGCAGCTGCCCGACGGTCGCGTCGTCGACGGGTTCGTCGGAGTAATTCCGCAGCACGCTCCGCGTACGCAGGACGTGGAGCGTCTCCGGCAATGGAGTACTCGGCATCACTTCCCTTTCCCCAGCAAAGTCTCAGGCACCACGGGTGGCACACGAGTCACATGTGTACCGCACTTGTCTGAGTCCATTCAAGACTTTGCCGAGTGAATAAACCTTGAAATAAAGCGGAATCGAATACTCATGGACCATTTTCGGCCGCACCGAAAAGAACCGGCCGGAAAAACAGAACCGCCCCGGCCGGCGGAATGCCGGTCGGGGCGGTGCGGTGCGCTGCGCGCTACGGGCCGAGCTGACGGAGCGTCAGACCAGCGAGGCGATGGCCTGGTTGAACGTCTCGGACGGACGCATCACGGCCGCGGCCTTGGCCGGGTCGGGCTGGTAGTAGCCACCGATCTCGACGGGCTTGCCCTGGACGGCGTTCAGCTCGTCCACGATCTTCTGCTCGTTGGCGGTGAGCGTCTCGGCGAGCGGGGCGAAGGCCTTGGCCAGCTCCGCGTCGTCGGTCTGCTTCGCCAGCTCCTGGGCCCAGAACAGGGACAGGTAGAAGTGGCTGCCGCGGTTGTCGATGCCGCCGACGCGACGCGTCGGGGACTTGTCCTCGTTGAGGAAGGTCGCCGTGGCGCGGTCGAGGGTGTCGGCGAGCACCTGGGCACGCTGGTTGCCCGTGGTCTTCGCGAACTGCTCCAGGGACGGCACCAGCGCGAAGAACTCGCCCAGCGAGTCCCAGCGCAGGTAGTTCTCCTTGACCAGCTGCTGGACGTGCTTCGGCGCGGAACCGCCGGCGCCCGTCTCGAACAGGCCGCCGCCCGCCATCAGCGGGACGACCGACAGCATCTTGGCGCTGGTGCCCAGCTCCAGGATCGGGAACAGGTCGGTCAGGTAGTCACGGAGCACGTTGCCGGTGACGGAGATCGTGTCCTCGCCGCGGCGGATGCGCTCGATGGAGAGCTTGGTGGCCTCGACAGGCGCCAGGATGCGGATGTCCAGGCCCTCGGTGTCGTGCTCGGTCAGGTACTGCTCGACCTTGGCGATCAGGTTGGCGTCGTGGGCGCGGGTGGCGTCCAGCCAGAAGACCGCCGGGGAGCCGGTGGCGCGGGCGCGGGTGACGGCCAGCTTGACCCAGTCCTTGATCGGGGCGTCCTTGGCCTGGCAGGCGCGGAAGATGTCGCCGGCCGAGACGACCTGCTCCAGGACGGCGTTGCCGGCCTGGTCGACCAGGCGGACGGTGCCGGTGACCGGGATCTCGAAGGTCTTGTCGTGGCTGCCGTACTCCTCGGCCTTCTGCGCCATGAGGCCGACGTTCGCGACGGAGCCCATGGTGGCCGGGTCGTAGGCGCCGTGGGCGCGGCAGTCCTCGATGACGGCCTGGTACACGCCGGAGTAGCTGCTGTCCGGCAGCACCGCGAGGGTGTCGGCCTCCTGGCCGTCCGGGCCCCACATGTGGCCGGAGGTGCGGATCATGGCCGGCATGGAGGCGTCGACGATGACGTCGCTCGGCACGTGCAGGTTGGTGATGCCCTTGTCCGAGTCGACCATCGCCAGGGCCGGGCCCTCGGCGAGCTCGGCGTCGAAGGACGCCTTGATCTCGGCGCCGTTCGCCAGCGACTCCAGGCCCTTGAAGATGCCGCCGAGGCCGTCGTTCGGGGTCAGGCCGGCCGCGGCCAGGTCCGCGCCGAAGGCGGCGAAGGTCTTCGGGAAGAAGGCCCGCACCACGTGACCGAAGATGATCGGGTCGGAGACCTTCATCATCGTGGCCTTCAGGTGCACGGAGAACAGCACACCCTCGGCCTTGGCCCGGGCGACCTGGGCCGAGAGGAACTCGCGCAGGGCGGCGACGCGCATGACGGACGCGTCCACGACCTCGCCCGCGAGCACGGGCACCGACTCGCGCAGCACGGTGGTGGAGCCGTCGTCACCGACGAGCTCGATGCGCAGGGCGCCGTCCTCGGCGATCACGACGGACTTCTCGGTGGAGCGGAAGTCGTCGGCGTCCATGGTGGTGACGTTCGTCTTGGACTCGGGGGTCCAGGCGCCCATGCGGTGCGGGTGCGTCTTGGCGTAGTTCTTGACCGACGCGGGGGCGCGGCGGTCGGAGTTGCCCTCGCGCAGGACCGGGTTGACGGCGCTGCCCTTGATCTTGTCGTAGCGGGCGCGGATCTCGCGCTCCTCGTCCGACTTCGGGTCGTCCGGGTAGTCCGGCAGCGCGTAGCCCTGCTGCTGCAGCTCGGCGACCGCGGCCTTCAGCTGCGGGATCGAGGCCGAGATGTTCGGCAGCTTGATGATGTTGGCCCCGGGCGTCTTGGCCAGCTGACCGAGCTCGGCGAGGGCGTCGCCGATGCGCTGCCCCTCCTCCAGGTGCTCGGGGAAGCTCGCGATGATCCGGCCGGCCAGCGAGATGTCACGGGTCTCGACGGCGACCCCGGCCGTGGCGGCGTACGCCCGGACCACCGGCAGGAACGAGTACGTCGCGAGGGCGGGGGCCTCGTCAGTGTGCGTATAGATGATCGTCGAGTCAGTCACCGGGTGCTCCGCTTCACGTCTGTAACATTGCTCGACATCAAGATATCTCGTGAGCGGGGGTCTCTCGACAGGGGCCCGTTACGCGCCCCGCGGCACCGCCGTCATCAGCAGTGACGACGGCCGGGGGATGCTGACCGACCGGATCTCGCGCGGAGTGCTCCCGGCCACGGGCCGCAGGCGCCAGCGGGACACGATCGCGGCAAGGGCCACGGTCATCTCGGCCCAGGCGAAGGAGTCGCCCAGGCACTTCCGGTTGCCTGCGCCGAACGGGATGAAGGCGCCCCGGGCCGGCCAGCCGGCATGCGGGGCGAGCCAGCGGTCCGGGGTGAAGCGGTGCGGGTCCGGATAGCGCCGGGGATCGCGGTGGAGCGCGTAGATGCTGAAGGCGACCTCGCTGCCCTCGGGGATGCATACCCCACCGAGTTCCACGGGTTCCCTGGCCCTGCGCATCGACAACGGGATGGCATGCAGGCGCAGGACTTCATTCAGCACCGCCGTGGTGTACGGGAGGACGTCGGGATCGGCGTAGTCCGCATCCGTGCCGACGGATTCACTGATCTCCGCGTGCAGCCGCCGGTCCGCGTCGGGTGCACGGCCCAGTTCATGGAAGGCCCAGGCAAGTGCCGCGGACGTGGTCTCCGTGGCGGCCACTGTGATCGTGACGAGTTCGTCCCGGACCTGCTCCGGGTCCATGGCCTCGCCGGTGTCGGCGTCGCGCGCCGCCAGGAGGAGGGACAGCAAGTCGCCGTGATCGGCGCCGGCCTCCTTGTACCGTGCGATCACCTGGTCGAACTCCCGACGCAGGCGGGCAGCGGCGGTGTCGAACCGGCGGTTGACGGGGACGGGCACGTGGTCCAGAAATTTCGGCAACACGGCCCGGGTGACGGCGTCACGCATGATCACCGGCAACGAGCGCTGCATCTCCTCGACGGCCGGGCGCGCCATGCGAGATGCGAACATCGCTTCGGCGAAGGTGGCCAGCACCAGTTCGGTGATCACCCGGTTCAGTTCGACGACCTGCCCGGGCCGCCACGACTCCGCCAGGTCGCGCGCATGGCGGGCCATGGTCTCGGTCCAGCCTGCCACCCTGCTGCGGTGGAAAGCAGGGCGCACGAGGCGCCGTTGACGGTCGTGGAACTCCCCGTCGGACGTGGCGAGTCCGTTGCCGAACAACTGCCGTACCCGGTCGGCGTGCCGCCCCCGGTCGAAACCGCGCGCACGATTGACCAGGACGTCGCGGACGAGTTCGGGAGAGGTGACGAAGTACACCGGCCAGGTGCCGAGGTCCACCCGGACCGTGTCCCCTGCCCTGTGCAGTGACTCCAGGAAGCCCAAGGGGTCCCGCCAGAGAGCCAGGGTGTGGCCGAGCAGGGGCACACGCCCCGGCGCCGCCGGTACCCCGGGAACCTTGCTGCTCACGTGGTCCATTCCCCCGTGCAGATCGCCGAGTTCAGTGAGTGATGAGGACGTCGTCGAAGGTGCCCTTGATCCTCGGGAGATCCAGGTCGTACCGCCGGGTCTCCCCGATCCACACGAGATCTGCGAAGGTGTACGCCCTCAGATCGGTGACGAGACGCGCCGCCTCGGCAGCCGCTTCCGGGGGCAGGCCGAGCGAGTCGGCGAGACCGGGAAGCTGCCCCTCGATGTCCAGGAAGATCTGTTGCCGCTGCCTGGCCCGGTCCAGCACCCGGGCCACCGCCTCTGACAGGGTGCACCCTTCGCTCGCGGCGACGACCCGGACGACATTGCAGGTCTGACCGTCGGCGATGTCCTTCTCCAAGCCGTAGACATCGTTGTGCCAGGCCAGGATGTCTGCGAAGCACAGGGCCAGTTCCCGGAAGAGCAGGCTGTCGCGCAGCGCATCGGGGATGCGGATCCGGGAGACGATCTCCAGGACGTCCGCCTGGAAGAGCATCGCGATGGTGTTGCGGCGCACGGTGACGAACGTGGCCGCGTCGGGGACCCGGCCCTTGGCGTGGTAGCGGTTCTGCAGCACGATGGCCTGCATGTAGTCCAGGAAGTGCCCGGTGATGCGCTGCCGTGCCCGCGGTGACAGCCCTGCGGTCAGTCGGGGCCAGAGGTCGGCGAAACCCGCGATCACGGGGTTGTCCTGAGCTCCCTGCCGGCCTTCCGCACATCCGGTGGCGATGGCCCGCATGTCACGCAGGACGCGGCGCATACGCTCTTCCCGCTCACCCCAGTCGTAGTTGTCGTACTGGTCGTCGGCCAGGGACCCCCAGCAGAACCACTGGATGCCGAGCACTAACTGCTGCAGGTCCAGGGTCGGCGTCGTAATCCCGTGGTACAGCCCGAACTTGAATGAGCGCAAGTGCCGCTCCTGTTCCTGGCTCTTGAGGAAGCCGAGCTCCCACAACCAGGCGACCACTTCGTCCTCGGCCTGCCCTGCCACGGGGTTGATCATCGGGTGGGGAGGGACATAGAAGCCGTCGACGAGGGCGGACAGATCGATCATCGGCATCGGACGGCCTCCTTCTCGGGAGTCGGGGAGTTCATGAGGTGCGCTCCGTCGCGCTGTCCGCGATCCGTCGGAGCATCGCGACGACGGCCTGCGGGAAGGGGGCCCGGTCCAGCGCGCCCAGAGCCTCGCTGCGACGACTGGTGATCAGGCGTTCCACTTCCTGACGGGCCAGGGTCTCCTCCAGGACGGCGCGGACGGCCCGGGCTTGTACCGCGTCGAGGGCGGGGTTGCCCACCGAGGCCTTCAGGATGCGGAGTTGGGCGGGGGTGGCCCGCATGGTGGCAAAGGCCATCAGGACCGTCTGCTTGCCTTGCCGTAGATCGTCCAGCGTGGACTTGCCTGTCTTCGCGCAGTCGCCGAAGACGCCCAGGAGGTCGTCCCGGAGCTGGAAGGCCTCGCCGATCGGAAGCGCGTATGCGGAACAGGCCTCGGTCACGGATCCGTCGGCACCTGCCAGTGCGGCGCCGAGATGCAAGGGGCGTTCGAAGGTGTACTTGGCCGTCTTGAACCGGATCGTCGTCAGGGCCTGCTGCACGTCGTTGCCCAGCCCGCCGGTGAACAGCAGATCCAGGTATTGACCGAGCATGACCTCCGCGCGCATGGCGTGCAGCACCGGCAGGGCGGCGCGCAACTGGGCGGCAGTGAGGCCGGCGGTCTGGAGCATTTCGACGGACCAGGAGAACGCCAAGTCCCCGAGCAGAATACCCGTGTTGCGGCCGAATTTACTGCTGTCCCCCGGAAGACCGCGGCGACGGTGCAGCGCTGCCAGTGCCCGGTGGGCGCTCAACCGCCCACGACGGGTCTCGCTTTCGTCCATGACGTCGTCGTGGATGAGGGCGAAGGCATGGAACAACTCCAGGCTCGCCGCCACCCGGAGCAACGGTCCGAGGTCCCCCTTGCCGCGAGCGGCTTGCCATCCGCATATGCACATCGTCGGCCGGATCAGCTTGCCCCCCGCAAACACCAGCCCCCGCAATACGGCGACCAGGTCGGCAACGTGCTGAGAGGCTGCCGAACGTATCCGATCGGCAAAGAAATTCTCCAGGACTGTCCTGACCTCACAGCGAATCCGCGCCGCTGTCAGGACCTCCGACATGGTGAGCATGGCCACGGCTCGATCCCCTTCGCATCGTTGCGCCGGCCTGGTGGGACGACAGCCACCGGATCGGCAGCAGAGAATCCTTGAGGATTCTGAGGAATGCGTTCGGCGTACCGGAACAGACCATTCAGGGAAGGCCAAAGCTTTCTCATCCCGAATGGACGCAACCGAGCCTTTCCCATTCACCGTTCATACAAACCGTGCGGCGCACCTCGAGGCCGACGCCGACGACAGCGAATCGTTTCGGGGCGCGCGCATATGCCAGCACGCGCCCCACCCTCCCCACGGGGCATATACAAGCGGATTTAAGGCGACTCGCCGCTCAACGATGAATTCCCAGCCGACGCGGCCTCAGTCCGGCGTCGGCCAATTCCCGGCGTGCCTTCGCCACCACGGCATCGGCACCGCAGGAAGTGGCGACCTCGACCCCGCGGTACAGGCTCTCGGCCGCCTGCACCAGGCGTCCGGTGCGGCGCATCGCTGCACCGAGATCGACCAGGGCACAGGACAGTTCGTAGACGGACGGCGACTTGTCCAGGTGGCCGACGGCCTTCTGCAGCATGTCCGCACTCTCCGGCCCGTCCTGGACCCGGGCCGCGGCGTACAGAGCCTGCCCGATCGCCGAGTCCGTTCCGAACCGCTCGGCGCGCTGCACCGCTTCCTTCGCCACACGCCGGGCGCGCTGGGGGTCCGTGTCACGGATGGCGAGAGCCAGGTTCAGCTGCCAGGGGCACCAGACCGGGTTGTACACGCCCCGTCGGTCGAGACGGCGCCCCACTGCCGTGAGTTCCTCGGCGGCCTCGGTGTGCGCACCCTGTGCCAGCCGGAGCACGCCGAGAGTCGCCTGGGCATCCGGAATGATCACGACGGGCGGGAACGGATGCCCGAACTCGTAGCGGACGGCCAGCTCCTGGGCGGCGTCGATCTGGCCGCGGGCCAACAGGATCTTGATCAGCGTGCTGACCGCGTACCACTGCGCGGGGGTACCGGGACCGACCCGGTCCGCGGCCCACAGCCCGGCGCGCGCGAAGTCCTCCGCATCCGCCAGTCGCCCGGTGCGGAACCGTACGTACCCCAGCAGGGTGTAGGCGATGGACAGTTGGCCGCCCCGCCATCCCTTGCGCTCGGAGTCCGCGATGCCCTCGGCGAAGAGCTCCTCCGCCCGATCGGGGCGGTCGCAGTACATGAAGGTGAGCGCCACCAGCATGGGCACCTCGGACCCCCAGTGCTGGTCGGTCCAGCTCAGGCCCGAACCCAGAGCCCGCTCCGCGTGGTCCAGGGCGACGGCGGCCGGCTCACCGCGGACCATGGCGTCCCACGCCCGCAGCCCCAGTGCATACCGCTCGGTCAGGTCACGGCCCGTCAGCCGCTGGGCGAGCTGGGTCAGAAGCCTCGAACGCCCCGGACCGTCCTCCTCCTCGGGGGTGAAGGCCGCCCGCAGGAAGTGCTCGGTGTGCATCCGCAGCCGGATCCGGGGGTCCGTGGTCGCCTGTGCCTCCGCCGCCAGCACCTCGGCCGCTTCCGGCACTTGACCGCAGTGCGCCAGGGACCGCGCCAGCCGGATGACGGCGTCCACGCGCGTCTCCGGTGCGAGGCACGGTTCGGCCAGCGCCGCCCGGAGGTGGTTGACCGTGACGGACGGGTCGGTCAACAGGGCCGGACTGCCCAGCTCGTACAGCACGGAGGCCTTCATCTCCGCGGGCGGGGGCTCGCGGAGGGCGCGGTCCAGACAGCGCCGGGCGGCGTCGGGAGCACCGGTGCGCAGATAGTCACGCGCCGCCTCCTGCAGGTGGCCTGCCACCCACTCGTCCTCCTCCGGATGCGTCTCCAGCAGGTGACGGGACGCCGCTGCGGCGCCCTTCCCGGCTTCGATGAGCTCCCACGCGGCCTTGCCGTGCAGGGCCACCCGCATGGCAGGAGGGATGTCGCGGTAGACGGCCGCCGCGATCAGCGGATGGTCGAACTCCGGTGTCTCCTCGCCCCGCACGATCTCCGCGGCCACCAGCCGGTCCAGCGCCTCGCCCGCCTCCGTGGGGCTCAGCCCCGCCACCGAGGCCGCCAACGGTGCTGACGCCTCCGTGCCGAGAACGGCCACGGCCCAGGCCATCCGGACGACGGTGGTGCCCATCCGCTCCAGCCGGTCCAGTACCCCGGCGCCGGACATGGCGCCGGACATGTCATGGAGCTGCGGCGCGTTCGCGCGTGTCGGGGCCAGGCCCTCCTCGCGCACAGCACCGGCCAGCTCGACCGTCTCGAAGGGATTGCCGCCGGTGATCTTCCATACCTCGCGGCCGAACTCCTCGTCGACCTCGATACCCGGCCCCAGTTCGCGTGCCACGAGCGTGGTGACGGCCGCCGGGCTGAGCGGCGCCAGGTCCAGTGGACGCATCCGGTTCCGGCTCAGCATGTCGCCGAACGCCCGTGGAACATCGGGCACTTCATCGGGTCGGTAGGCGACGACCACCAGGACCGGCAGATCGTCGACGCGGCCGGCGAAGGAAGAGAGCCACGTCAGCGACTCGGGATCCGACCAGTGTGCGTCGTCCAGCACCACGACCAGACTGCCGCGGGACACGGCCACATTGGTGACCAGCCAGTCAAGCCCGTCGCGCACACCCTGCGGATCGGGTTCCGCCGAGTCCGCCGCGGGGCACAGCCCCAGGACGGGGCCGACGATGCTGTACCAGTCCCCCAGCACGTTGTGCCGCTCGGACTCGGTGCACGAGGCCAGGAGCGGCTGGAGCAGCTGCCGCAGGACGTAGAAGGCCGAGCTCTGCTCGTTCTCGCCGCCACGGGCGAACAGCGTCGTACATTCCTGCTCCCGGGCAAGATGCCGGAATTCGGCCAGCAGCGTGGTCTTGCCGACACCGGCCGGTCCCGCGAAGCTGAGCAGCCCGCCACGGGGTGCCCGTTTCCCCTCTTCCGCTCCATCGGCGGCTGCACATCCGGCGAGCTTGTCCAACGCCGCCCTCGCCGCAGCCCGTTGGGCATCGCGCTCGAGGGTCTCCACGGGCTCCCGCCCGTCCCGCGGGCGCGTCTCCGGCGTTTCTGCAGACTGTGTGTCGACCCGACCCGTCACTGTGCCTCCCGGTGAGATGCGGCGCCGCGCACACTGCCGCTCCCGCTCGGTGACGGAACGGACGGGGCCCGGCCCGCTGGGACCCTGCGGTGCGGCCCACGGCATCGCGTAGCGTAGGCCCGCCCGACACGCTGATGGCGCGTTTCTGCAATTGCCGGGACGCCCGATACCTGATGTGATGATCGGCCTTGCGATCACCATGGCTGCTGCGGTAAAGGAAGCCCCTCTCACGGCACGGTCAGAGGGGGCCGAGGGCCGTCTTTCCCCCGTTTCCGGAACCCCCGGCACGGTTCGCCTGTCTCTAAAGGTGACCATGTACGCGCCCCCCGGGGCGACCAGCCATCCGGAGCGAGCTCAACCGATGACGTACTCCCCGCCGACCTCCTACCGGTCCCGGCGCCGCGCGTCCTCCCCCGCAAAGCGCTGGGGCATCGTCGTGGCGTGCATAGCCGTGCTCGGTGCCATCGCCTGGCCCGTCCTGAACTATTTCGACGTCTTCTCGGACAAGGGGGACTCGATCTCCTTCGGCGGCGGCTCGTCCGACGGCAAGGGCCAGTCCTCCAGTGCCAAGGCCCTGATGCCCACCGGGCCGAAGGCCGACTTCACGGTCTCCGGCACCGTGCCCGAGGACGGCAGCAAGATCGCTGTCACCACCTACACCGGCAAGAAGTCCGGCTTCACGGGCAAGGTCTGGGTCTGGGCCCCGAAGCAGTACGACGACCCGAAGTACAAGGACAGCGGCTTCCCTGTGATGATCGCCCTGCCGGGCGGCGCGGGCTACCCGAGCAACTACTGGATGGGGACGGACCTCAAGCTCGAGTCCTCCATCCAGAAGTGGGCGGACGAGGGCAAGAGTCTGCCGTTCATCCTCGCCATGCCGGTGCTCAACCCCGAGAACCACGACAAGGACAAGAACGACCCGAAGGCGGGCCTGTACTGGGACGGCAGCGACATCCCCGGCCAGCCGAAGATGGGCACCTGGCTGACCGAGGACGTGCCCGACCTGATCAAGGAGAACTTCCGCACGGTCAAGTCGCGCGACGGCTGGGCCTTCTTCGGCTCCTCCACCGGCGGCACCGCGGGCCTGAAGTCCGTGCTCCAGAAGCCGGACAAGTTCAAGGCCGTCATCGCCTCCGGCCCCGACATCGTCCCCGACTCCCGTCTGTGGGCCGGGCACGAGAAGGAGAAGGAGGACAACAACTCCAACATCCTGGCCCAGCGCCTGATCGCCAAGGGCGGGCCGGAGGTGTACCTGGGCCTGCAGGTGGGGTCGAGCGAGCCGGTGAAGCCGCCGATCGACAAGTTCGTCGCGACGTACGGCAACAAGGGCCCGGTCAAGAGCAAGTACTACGTCATCCAGGGCGGCGAGCACAACGGCGCCACCTACGTGCCGGCCATGGAGAACGGCGGACTGATCCAGTGGATCAGCCAGCACATGCAGGGGCCGGTCTCGTAGGGCACGCGCACCGCTGCCGGGGTCACCGGATTCACGGAAAAGCAACGGAAATGCACTCGTCCGGCTGCGGTTCGGTGATTGCCGGTCCCGGCCCGGCGCGACAGGCTCTGTGGCCGTGACGCAACGCACGCGCCTCCCGGTGGCGGTGACCGGGCTCGGGGTCGTCAGCCCGGCCGGCATCGGCGAACAGGCCACCTGGCAGGGCCTGCTGGCCGCCCGCTCCACCGCGGCCCGCGACCCCGTGCTCGCCGGGCTGCCCGTGGACATCTCCTGCCAGGTGCCGGACTTCGACGCGCACCGCCTCATCGGCAGGCACCCGGCCTGGCGGCTCGACCGCGCGGGCGCGATGGCCGTCCTGGCCGCGCGGCACGCGACCGCCGACGCGGGCCTCTCCCCCGCCGAGTGGGACGCCGCCCGGGTCGGCGTGGTGATCGGCACCGGGACCGCCAGCATGGAGCGGTACGACGCGGAGTACGCCAAGCTCGGCGCGGGCCGCCCCCTGGCCGTCTCGCCCCTGGCCGTCACCCGCAGCGTGCCGAACATGCCCGCCGCGGACATCGCCCTGGACCTGACCGCGCGCGGCCCCAACTTCGCGGTCTCCACCGCCTGCGCCTCCGGCACCACCGCGCTGGGCGTCGCCCGCGACCTGCTGCGCGCCGGCACCTGCGACATCGTCCTGGCCGGCGGCACCGAGTCCGTCCGCTGCCGGATGCCCGCGGCCTGCTTCCACCGCATGGGGGCCCTGTCCCGGCGCGTCGGCCAACCGGCCGCCGCCTCCCGGCCGTTCGACGCCGAGCGCGACGGATTCGTCCTCGCCGAGGGTGCGGCGGTGCTGGTGCTGGAACGTCCCGAGCACGCCCGGGCCCGCGGCGCCCGGCCCCGCGCCCACCTGGCCGGCTACGGCGCGAGCTGCGACGCCCACCACTTCGCGGCCCCCGACCCCGAAGGGCGCGGTGCCGCAGCGGCACTGCGCGCCGCCCTGCAGGACGCCGGACTGGACCCGGCCGACATCGGCCACGTCAACGCCCACGGAACCGGCACCCGCCTCAACGACCAGGCCGAATGCCACGCGCTGCGCTCGGTCTTCACCGATCCGCCGCCCGTCACCTCGCTCAAGGGCACCCTCGGGCACGCCATCGGCGCGGCCGGCGCGATCGAGGCCGCGGTCACGGTGATGAGCCTGCAGCACGGGACCATCCCGCCCACCGCCAACCTCGACCGGCAGGATCCGGACATCGACCTGGACATCGTGACGAAGGTCCCGCGCACCGCCGCCCTGACGGCAGCGGCCAGCACCTCCTTCGCCTTCGGCGGCCAGAACGCCGCCCTGATCCTCCACACCGCCTGACGCACGGCACCCCGGCACCCTGGCAGCCGGCCCGCCGCCTGCGTCAAGCTGGGCCGATGGCAGACGAGTCGACCACCCCGGCCGCCCCGGCCACCCCCCGCCGCATAGCCGACGCCCACGTCGCACAGGTCGCGGCACTCGACCCGCTGATCGCGGCGCGGCTGGGCCTGCACCCGGACGACGACCGGCAGCCGGACCTGTCGCCGGACGGCTTCGACGCCCTCGCCGACGCGGCACGTCGTACGCTGACCGCACTTGATGCCGCCTCACCACCCGCCTCACCCCCCGCATCGTCCCCCGCCCCGGACCCCGTCGAGCAGGCCTGCGCCCGGCTGCTGCGCGAACGTCTCACCGCGGAGCTCGCCGTGCACGACGCCGGGGACACCTTCCGGCAGCTGCGCAACGTCAACTCGCCCCTGCACAAGGTGCGGAGGATCTTCCATCTGCGGCCCACCGCCACCGAGGACGACTGGGCGGCGACGGCCCGGCGGCTGCGCAACGTGCCCCGCGCCCTGGACGGCTACCGCGCGACGCTGGCCGAGGGCATCTCCCGCGGCCTGCTCTCGGCGCCCCGCCAAGCGGCGGCGTGCATGGGCCAGTTGGGCGCATGGACCGGCCAGGACACCGGGACCGCGGGCTGGTTCGCGGAGTTCGCCGCCGACGGGCCCGAGCGGCTCCGGCCCGAGCTGGACGCCGCCGCCCGCGACGCCACCGCGGCCGTCGCCGGGTTCCGCGACTGGCTCGGGGACGTCTACCTGCCCGCGGCGGACGGCACCCCGGACGCCGTCGGCCGCGAACGCTATCTGCGCTCCGCCCGCTGGGCGACCGGCGCCGACCTCGACCCGGCCGAGGCCTACGCGTGGGCCTGGGAGGAGTTCCACCGCACGGCCGCCGAGATGCGCCGCGAGGCCGGCCGCGTGCTGCCGGGTGCGGACGTGCTGACGGTCATGGCCCGTCTCAACGAGCACGGCCACGCGGTGGAGGGCGTGGAGGCGGTCCGCGCGTGGCTGCAGCAGATCATGGACGAGGCCGTCGACGCCCTCGACGGCACCCACTTCGACCTCTCCGGCCCGCTCCGCCGCGTCGAGTCCAGGATCGCGCCCGCGGGCACGTCCCCGGCCCCGTACTACGTCGGCCCCAGCCTCGACTTCAGCCGTCCGGGACGTACGTACCTGCCGACGCTGGGCCGGACGGTCTTCCCGACCTGGCAGCTCGTCAGCACCTGGTACCACGAGGGCGTGCCCGGCCACCACCTCCAGCTCGCCCGGCGGGCCGGTCTCGCCGGCCAGCTCAGCCGTTACCAGGTCACCCTCGGCTCGGTCAGCGCCGACACCGAGGGCTGGGCGCTGTATGCCGAGCGGCTCATGGACGAGCTCGGCTTCCTCACCGACCCCGCACGGCGGCTGGGCTACCTGGACAAGCAGATGCTCCGCATCATCCGGGTGATCGTCGACATCGGCATGCACCTGGAGCTGACCGTCCCCGCCGGCTCCGGCTTCCACCCCGGCGCACGCTGGACCCCCGAACTGGCCACCGCGTTCATGGCCGCCCACCACGGCAGCCCGGCCGCCCGCCGGACCGGCGAGATCGACCGCTATCTCGGCTGGCCCGGCCAGGCCATCGGTTACAAACTCGGCGAACGTGCCTGGCTGCAGGGCCGCGAAGCGGCTCGCCGCCGCCACGGGGCCGCCTTCGATCTCAAGGTGTGGCACACGGCCGCGCTGTCCCAGGGGGCGCTCGGGCTCGACGACCTGGCCGGGCGGCTGGCGATGCTGTAGCGCCGCCTGCAAGGGCCTTGCGTTGCGGCCGTATGTCCACTGCGGGTTGTTCGTGGCTGAGCGCGCAGTTCCCCGCGCCCCTTACGGGGCGCGGCCCCTCGACGGGCAGCCGCGCGCGCCTGGGTCCATCCTGGAGGCGAGGGGAGCCGCCATGAACCCAGGACGGACCAGGTGGAACCCGGAGCACGGCCGCTGGGAGACGACGGCCCGGGGCCGTGCCGTGCTGACCGACCCCCGGCTGAACAAGGGCACCGCCTTCCCGCACGACGAGCGGCACGCGCTCGGTCTCGTCGGCCTGCTGCCGCCCCACGCGCTCACGCTGGAGCAGCAGACCGCCCGCGCCTACACGCAGTACGGCGTCCAGCCCAGCGACCTGGCCAAGCACGTCTATCTGACCGCCCTGCACGACCGCAACGAGGTGCTGTTCTACCGGCTGATCGGCGAGCACCTCGACGAGATGCTGCCCATCGTCTACACCCCGACCGTCGGCACGGCGATCGAGCGCTACAGCTACGAGTACCGGCGCCCGCGCGGGGTCTATCTGTCCGTGGACGCTCCCGAGGAGATCGAACGCTCCCTGCTCGCCACGGGGTTGGGCCCGGACGACGTCGACCTGATCGTGGCCACCGACGGCGAGGCGATCCTGGGCATCGGCGACTGGGGCGTGGGCGGCATCAACATCTCCGTGGGCAAGCTGGCCGTCTACACCGCCGCGGCCGGCATCGACCCGGCCCGCACCATTCCCGTCATGCTCGATGTGGGTACCGACCGGCGCCGGCTGCAGGACGATCCGCTCTATCTCGGCAACCGGCATCCGCGGGCGGAACGCGCCGCCTACGACGCCTTCCTCGACGCCTACGTGGAGACGGCGACCCGCCTCTTTCCCCAAGTCCTGCTGCACTGGGAGGACTTCGGCGCGGGCAACGCACGGCGCGTGCTGGCCCGCTTCCGCGACCGGGTGCCGACCTTCAACGACGACATCCAGGGCACCGGAGCGGTGAACCTGGCGGCGGTGCTGTCCGGGGTGCGGGCGAGCGGCACGCCGCTGCGCGAGCACCGGATCGTGGTCTTCGGCGCCGGCACGGCGGGCATCGGCGTCGCCGACCAGCTGCGCCAGGCGCTGGCCGACGAGGGCCTGACACCGGAGGGCGCCGCCCGGCGGATCTGGTGCGTCGACCGGTACGGCCTGCTCACCGACGACACGGCCGGCCTGCGCGACTTCCAGGTCCCGTACGCCCGTCCCGCGGGCGAGGCAGCGGGTTGGGCGCGTGACGAGGCCCTCGGCGGGATCCCCCTGGCGGAGGTGGTGCGCAGGGTCGCGCCGACCGTCCTCATCGGCACGTCCGGCCGGGGCGGCGCCTTCACCGAGCCGGTCGTCCGGGAGATGGCCGCGTCCGTACAGCGGCCCATCATCCTGCCGATGTCCAACCCCACGCCCCTCGCGGAGGCGGTGCCCGCCGACCTGATCGCATGGACCGACGGACGGGCCCTGGTCGCCACCGGCAGCCCGTTCGCACCGGTGTCGTTCAAGGGGGTGACGCACCGGGTCGGGCAGGCCAACAACGCGTTCGTCTTCCCCGGGCTCGGCCTCGGCAGCATCGTGTCGCGGGCCGCCCGGATCACCGACGGCATGCTCACCGCCGCGGCCCACGCCGTCGCCGCGCAGGTGGACCCGACCGAACCCGGTACGCCGATCCTGCCGCCGGCACGGCAGTTGCGCTCGACGTCCGCCGCGGTGGCCGCAGCCGTGGCCCGGGCCGCGGCGCGCGACGGGGTCGCGGGCGCGGTCGTGGACGACACGATCGACGACCGGGTCCGGGCGGCGATGTGGTGCGCGGACTACCGCCCGGTGCAGGCCGTTTGATCATCCGAGGCGGTGGCACATCGCTTGTCGAGGAGAGCAAGGTCGACTGCGAAGGCCCCTCCCGCCACGCATTGTCGGAGACATCTGCCAAAGTGGCCAGAGCGATTGATCACGGGACGGTGGAGACGGTGCCGCAGTCGCAGGTTCGGTCGGCACATGGGGAGGGGTCCGATGGCTCAACGTCGGAACAGCGAGCACGAGCGACAGCAACAGGCAGCGCTGCGCGCTCAGCGGCAGCAGGCCCAACAGGCGGAGCGGGAGCGCAGGGCTGCTGAGGCGGAACGCAAGCGCAGGGAACGCGAGCGCAAGGCTGCCCACGAGCAGCGGCAGACCGAGCTCGCCGGGACCCGCACCACCGGAGTCGAGCATCAGGTGGAGGAGCTCCGGCAGTTACTGCGCAACGCCCTGGCGTCCGATCCCCCCGTCTCCTTCGAGCGGCTGCGACGCACGCACACGCCGACCACGCTGGACGAACGCCCTTGGTCCCGCTCCGAGCCCGCGCCACGCTGGGAAGACTTCGCGCCGCCGGAGCCGCGTGGGCTGTCCGCCCTGCTGGGGCTCGGCAAGAAGCGCTACGAAGCCGAAGTGGCTGCCGGCCGCGAGCGTTTCGCCGAGGCGCAGGAGGCCCACCTCCGCGCCGAGGAGCAACGGAGGGGAGCTCTCGAGAGGAAACGAGCCGAACACCGGAAGAAGGAACAGCTGGCCCTCCGCGAAATCGAGGAACACAACGGGACTCTCCACCAGCGTACGGAAGCGTACCGAGCCGGGGACGCCGAAGCCGTCGAGTGGTTCCTCGGACAGGCGCTCGGCGCCTCGGCGTATCCGAAGGGCTTTCCGCGGAAGCACCGCATCGCGTTCCGCCCGGCAACCGGTGACGTCCTGATCGAGATCCAGCTTCCCGCGGAGGACGTGGTCCCGAGCGTTCGCGGCTACAAGTACATCAAGTCCCGCGACGAGATCACGCCCCTCCCCCGGCCCGACAAGGAACGCAAGGAGCTGTATTCGTCCTTGCTCGCACAGATGACTCTCCGAACCGTTCACGAAGTCTTCTCGAGCGACGTGGACAAGGTCGTCAACGGCATCACCCTCAACGGCCACGTCACCGCTGTCGACCGGGCCACCGGCCACAAGGTCTCACCCTGCCTGGTGACCATGAGCACGGACCGGGAGCAGTTCGGCACCCTTCGGCTGAGCCAGGTGGATCCGGCCGCCTGCCTCACCCGCCTCAACGCACTGGTATCCCCGAACCCGTACGATCTCGAACCGGTCCGCCCCATCATCGAGTTCGACCTGAGCAAGTACAGGCTCATGGACAGCATGGATGTCGTCGCGGACCTCGACAGCAGGCCCGTGCTGATCAAACTCACACCGACCGAGTTCGAGCACCTGATCCGGCAGCTCTACGAGGCCATCGGCATGGAGGCATGGAACACCCAGGCATCGAAGGACGAAGGGGTGGACGCCGTGGCAATCAGCAAGGACCCCGTGTTCAACGGTGAATGCATCATTCAGGCCAAGCGGTACAGCAAACTCGTGGGTGTCGAATCCGTCCAGGCCCTGGCCGGCGTCGTGGAGCACAAGCGGGCCGCGAAGGGAGTGCTCATCACCACCTCGTGGTTCGGCAGGGCAAGCCACGACTTCGCCCGGCAGCACGGCCGACTCCAGCTGATCGAAGGCCCGGAGCTCAAATACCTCATCAAGGAACATCTGGGCAAGGACGTGATCCCCGGGCCGGTGCCGCCCAAGCGACGTCCCTGACCTCCATGGGCAGAATGCGCGAGCCCCTCCGCAGCACTGCGGCCCAGCCGAAGCGGGCCGCCGCCCTGCAGGTGCGTGTACCGGGTAGGAGGCCCAGGGCGACGGTGCACGGCTGCGTCGCACGTCGAGGCGGCATCCTGGACGTATGGAGATCGAGATTCTGGTCGTGCGGGACTGCCCGCACGAGAAGCCGGCGATCGAGCTGCTGCGCCGGGCCCTGGACGGCCTCGGGCGGACGGACGCCGCCTGGGTGACGCGGGTGGTCGCCGACCAGGACGAGGCCGAGCGGATCGGTTTCACCGGGTCGCCGACCTATCTGATCGACGGGCGCGACCCGTTCGCCGAGCCCGGCCGGCCTCCTGGGCTGACGTGCCGGGTGTACCGGACGCCGCAGGGGCTCGCCGGCCTCCCCGCGCTCGACCGGCTGCGCCGGGCGCTGGCGGCGGGCGGCGGCGAGCCGGCGGACCGGCGACAGGGGCACTGACCCGGCGAGTTCGACCCGCAGACCGCAGCGGATACCGACGGCGCATCAGCGATGGCCCGACATCGCTTGCTCGTCCACCAACAGGGCTACCTGTTGCAGTTGCTGGAATCCCTGCGCACCCTGCACCCGGCGTCCGGCGCCGGCTCGGACAGAAGGTCTTCGACGGCTTCGCGCAGGGCCGCCTGGACACGCACCCGGCCGGACACCACGCCCGGCGCGGACCGGGAGACGTGGATCGACCTGGAGTTCGGCGAGCGGGTGGCCCGAGACGGTGTCGTCCGGCTCGGGCCACGGGCGGGACGTGGTCGGACTTCCGCTCCGTCGCCCATTCCGTCAGCTCTTGCAGCAGCACCATGCCCGCGCCCGGCCCTTCGGGGAGGGTAACCACCTGCGCATCCACAGGAGTTGCCGTACCGCGCGTCGATCGCCGCGGACGTGATGAGCCGGCCCAGGACCGTCCCCTTCCGTGCTGCCGATCGGTTCGCCAGGTGACGGTACTGCGCCGTCGCACCGGGCTGCACGGGCACGACCCGGCCGGGGGCCGATCAGGCCGCTCCCGACCGGCGGGCCGAAGTGCCCGTGCGAGCCCGCACACCGAGCACGACGAACGCCGTGACGGCCAGCACGGCAGCAAACGTCGGCCACGACTGGTCCAGGCTCGGGTCGAGGAACTGGAACGCGTAGGTGACGACGAGGTTCGCGGCGAGCAGGAACGAGACGGTGAGCGGCTCGGTGCGCACGATTCCCTGCTGAAGGAGGTAGAGAGCGACGATGACGGCGACACCGTTCACCAGGCTCCACAGCACCAGGCCGCCGTCGCGGTAGGTCCCGTAGCCGTCCCTGGCCCACATCAGGACGGGGCAGGCGAGCAGCAGCAGGACGAACCGGGTGGCCATCATCTCGGAGACGCTCATGCCCGCCTCGGCCAGCCGCTTGGTGCAGTGGGTGCAGCAGGCGACGGCCACGGCGGTCAGCACGCAACCGGCCAGACCCACCGCGAATCCGGACATCGATCCCCCGCCGCCCCGGTCGTGCCAGGCCAGGGCGGCGAGAACGGCCATCGAGGCCAGCAGGCCCGCCGCCGCGGCCTTCTCACCGGGCAGGACCCGGGTGCCGGCGCGCATCCGGGTGCCCAGCGCCATCGTGCCCACGGGCACCAGCCCGACGACGAGGGAGTTGGTGACCGCGGGCTCCAGCTCGGTGAACGCATACAGCACGGCAAGCCAGCTCACGGCGGTCGCGATGTTGTATGCCACCACGTCGCCGAGCGAACGCCGGACCGCCACCAGCAGCGACCGCCGGTCCCGGCACAGCCACAGGAACCACAGCTGCGCGCACAGGAAGGCGTTGAAGGCGAGGAACTCCGGGCTCAGCCGGTGCACCAGGGCGCCCTCGAACACGGACTTGGCGCCGTTGACCACGCAATAGGCAAGGACGAGCAGCGGACCGAGGCGGGTGGCGGACACGTCAGCGGACCCCTTCGGGCAGGCGTCCCGCCACGGCGTGCTCGCGCACGGCGCCGTCGGCCTGGCCGGCGATGGAACGGGCAATCTCGCCGGAGCGCACGGCCGAGTTGGACAGCAGGGAGGAGGTGATGCCGTGCGAGTGCTCGGTGCCGCCCTGGAGGTACACGCCGCCCGCGCACGGCACGGTCGTCCGGACCCGGTAGTCGCGGTCGACGACCAGCTCCCCGTGCTCGTCCCGCCCCAGCAGTGGGGCGACCTCCCCGAGGAACGAGGGGAGGTCGGCAGGCAGGTACCCGGTGGCGCACACGACGACGTCGGCGGCCAGGGTCTGCCGCGTGCCGTCGAGGAGGGAGTCGACGGTGACGTCGACGCGGTCCTCGTGCTCGGTGACGGCGGCGAGCCGGGAGGCCCGCAAGAAGCGCAGCCGTTCGGTGCCCGAGACCTTCTCCGCGTAGGCGCGCCGGTACAGGTCCTCGATGAGGTCCAGGTCGACGACCGAGTAGTTGGTGGTGCGGTGGCGGTCGAAGACGACCGTGCGGGCGTCGCCCGGGGCGGCGTGGAAGAGGTCCACCGTCGCCGGGTCGAAGACCTGGTTGGCGAACGGGCTGTCGTCGGCGGGGCGGTAGCCGAAGCCGGTGAAGACAGAGCAGACCTCGGCGTCCGGGTACATCCGGTGCAGGTGGTCCGTCGCCTCGGCCGCGCTCTGGCCGGCGCCTATCACCACGAACCGGCGGGGCGACTCCGGGCGCCTGGATGCGAGTTCGGTGAGCAGGTCCCGGCTGTGCCACACGCGGGCGGAGGTCCCCACCCCGGGCGGCATGAGGGGAGCGAGGCCCGGTGCCACCACGAGGTTGCGGGCCCGGTAGGCGGTCAGTCGGCCGGTGGCAGCCTCGTGGACCCGTACGTCGAAGTGGCCTATGGAGCCGTCCTCGTCCAGGACCGGCCGCGCGGCGACCACTTCGCAGCCGTAGTCGACCCGGTCGGCGAAGTGGGCCGCGGCCCACTCCAGGTAATCGTGAAACTCGATCCGGCTGGGGTAGAACGTCTTGTGGTTGATGAAGTCGACCAACCGACCCTTGGCGGTGAGATACGAAACGAAGCTCAGCGGGCTGGTGGGGTTCCGCAGCGTCACCAGGTCCTTGAGGAAGGCGACCTGCATGGTCGCCCCTTCGATGAGCATGCCACGGTGCCAGCCGAACACAGCCTGCTTCTCGACGAAGCGGGCCGTGGGAGCTTCACCTGCCGGGAGGTCATCGAGCGCCGCGGCGAGCGCCACGTTGGACGGGCCGAATCCGATGCCGATGATGTCGAGAAGGGCGCCCGGGGAGTCGGGGGTGCTTGCCTCTGCTGCGGTCATGATGTGCGTTCACCGTTCGTCGAGATGGTGGCCGGAGCCTGGGCGGGGGCGGTGGTCAGGGCCAGTGCGGCCCGGTCGACCTTGCCGTTGCCGTTGAGCGGGAGCTCGTCGAGCCGGACGAGCTCGTCGGGAAGCATGTAGGGCGGGAGCGTCTCCCGCAGCCGGGCCGTCAGCGTCTCGTGGCCGTCGCCGCCCACGTGGAACAGTCGCAGCCCGGGTCCACCCGGCCCGTCCGGTCCCAGCACGGCGACCGCTTCGAGCACGCCGGGGCAGCGGAGCAGCGCGGCCTCCAGTTCGCCGAGTTCCACCCGGTAGCCGCGTACCTTCACCTGCTGGTCGAGGCGGCCGAGGTGGACCAGCACGCCGTCCCACGACACGACCCGGTCACCGGTGCGGTACCAGTGCTCGGGCGCCGGGGACTGCGCGGCGCCGAGGGCGGTGGCGCGGACGCCGTCGAAGGAGACGAACCGGCCTGCGTCGTCGGCTGGTTCGAGGTAGCCGCCGAACCGCTGAGGTCCGCGCAGGCACAGCTCGCCTTCGTCGGCGGGCAGGCCCTGCTCATCCAGGACGAGGTGCTCCAGGTGCGGGTACGGGAGTCCGAGGGGCACGGTGCCGTTGGTGGCGAGCGGGCCGACGATGTCGTCGGTGCCGGGCGGCAGGCGGTACTCCAGGCAGGTCACTGTGGCCTCGGTCGGCCCGTAGAGGTTCTCGACCTGCCCGGAGGGAGCCGCGGCTGCCCAGGCACGGGCCAGCCGCAGCGGCAGCGGCTCGCCGCAGAACAGGCTCCACCGCAGGCCGGGCATGGCGCCCGGGGCGAGCTGGCGCAACCGGCGGGCCAGGGCCGCGACGGACGGTACGGAGATCCAGTGCGTGACGGCGGACCGGTTGACGAACCGGACCGGTGCCATGAGGTCGTCCCGGCCGGGGACGACCGCGGTTCCGCCGCCGCCCCACGTGGCGAACAGTCCGAACACGGAGGGATCGAAGGTGAGGTCGAAGGTCTGGGCGACCCTGCTGCCGGGGCCGATGCCGTACCGGTCGATCACGTGGGCGAGGAAGGGGCGGACGTTGCCGTGCCGGATCGGCACGCCCTTCGGGGTGCCGGTCGAGCCTGACGTGAAGAGGATGTACGCGAGGTCGTCCGGGGCCGGCCGCCGGTACGGGCCGAGCGGCTCGGCGCCGACGGGTACGTCCCGGACCGGGGCCAGGGCGGGCACGCCGAGCTCCGGCGCAGCCGCCCCCGGATCGTGGAGCACCAAGTCGAGGCCCGCCTGCCGGACGATGGCGGCGTTGCGCGCTGGCGGTGCCTCCGGGTGGAGCGGCACGACGACGGCGGACAACCGCAGGATCGCCAGGTAGCCCGTGCAGGCGGCCGTACTGCGGTTGGCCAGCAGGCCGACCCGGGTGGGGATGCGGCCGAGCCGCTGCACGACCAGGGAGGCGGTCGCCTCGGCCGCGGCTTCGAGTTCTGCGTAAGAGAGGGTGCCGTCGGGCGTCTCCAACGCGGTGCGCCGGCTGCCGGACGATGCGGAGCGGGCGAACCAGTGATAGAGGGAGGTCACGTCGGGGCCGCCGGGTCCGGTGGTCGTCACGCGGCCTCCGTTCCGGCGAGCGCAGCGGTCACGTCGGCCAGCTGGCCGAAGGCTCTGCGGACCAGGGGGACGCGCGGGCGGCCCCGGGCGGCGGACTGGGCGGCGAAGCGCAGGGTCATGGGCGTCTCCTCCCAGGCAGCGGCGGCCCGCCCGGCCGCCTCGGGGCCGACCGACTCGCGGACGGCGGGGAAGGACAGGCGGAAGCACTGGTGGCGGGCCGCCGCCCACAGATCGTCCAGGTGGCGGGCGAGTGCCTCCGGGTCGGAGGACAGCCGTTCCCCGAGCTGCTCGACGACCTCGCCCGGGTCGTCCACCCACGGGCCGTCGGTGTCCGGGGTGCCGCTCCCGACTGCTTCGTACACCAGCCAGCGGTGGTGTCCATCGGCCGGCACCGCCACCGGGGTGCCCAGCGCGAGCCGGTCGCGCAGCCGCACCTCGGGGGCCGCGGCAGGGTGCGGGGTCAGCATCGGACGCAGCGTGTCGTCGGCGATCCAGCCCCGGAATGGCCGGTGTTCACCGTGCGGCAGCAGTGCACTGAAGGGGTCCTCGACCAGCCAGCGGTCGTCCTGACGGTCCGTCAGGACGAGCCAGTGGGGGGCGCCCGGCGGTTCGGCCGCGGGTGCCCACGGCAGCCGAGCGCCGTCGGCGACGGCCAGCACCCGCCCGCTCCGGGCGAGTTCGGCGGCCAGCCCGGTGCGCGTGAGCGGCCAGTCGGCGGCGCCGCGGTAGGCGAGTTCCTGTCCGCCGTGGCGGTCGATACGCCGGTGGTGGGAGAAGGCGATGACACCGTCGGGGCCGTCGGTGCGGATCGCGAGGCGGATGTGCTGGGCCAGCAGCTCCGGGGCGTCGGGGCGAAGGCCGGCGAGCAGGCCGAGCAGACCCGCCGTGTAGCAGCTGAGTTCCGGTACCCGGCGGGCGGAACCTGTCATGACACTCCTCGTGCGGTCGGCGCCCCGACCGGTCCGTGCGGTGGGGTGAGCGGCCCACGGTCGCTGAACGCGCAGGCCAGGGGGGTGGTGGAGAGGGTGTCCAGGCGCAGCCAGGTGAACTGCCGCCAGCGCCCGGCCGACCGGGCGGGCGGCACGTCGATCCGCCAGGGAAGGCCGGCGAGGCCGCTGCCCTCCGCCTTGACGCAGGCCTCCTGGACGGCCCATGCCCATGCCAGTTCCTCGGCTTGGCGGTCGCCGGACAGCCGGGCGACGGAGGCGGCGTGTTCGTGCAGGCAGCGGCGCAGCATCCGGGGGCTCGGGGCGCCCTGCGGGTGCTGGACGTCGACGCCCACCGCGCGGCCGGGGGCGACCGCGGCGGCCACGAGGTCCGCGTCGTGCGACACGCTCACCCCGATGTCGCGGTGCCCGGCCAGCAGGGGGCGGCCGCCGGGGGCCTTGACGACCGCGTCTTCTTGGGCCCGGGGCACCACTGCGCACAGGACGGAGCGCAGCAGGGCGCGGCCGGTGAGGAACTCGCGGGCACGGCGGGCGCCGAAGGCCTCGGCATCGGCCGCGTCCACAGGGTGGGGCCGGGCACTGGTCCGGCCGGCCCGGCCGACGGCGACGAAGACACCCGGCGCGACCTCCACCGGCCCGGCGCCCACCACCGTCGGGGCCGTCACCATGCGAGGTCCGCCAGCACCACGGCGCTGTTGTCGGCCACGGTGCCGAGGACGACGTCCGTCGTACCACCGCCGACGCCGAAGACGGCCGCCTGGGCACGCAGTTGCTGGACTCCCCCGTGGGTGAAGCCCTCTGCGCCGTGCAGCCGGGAGCACTCGGTCAGCACGTGGTCGACGGTCTCCGCAGCGGAGGCCTTGAGCAGGGCGGCCGCGGTAGCGTCGTGCCGTTCGGCCACCGCGGGCGCCAGTTCGCGGCACAGGGCGTGGAGCTGGCGGACGCGCACGAGGCAGCCCGCGACCCGCTGTCTGATCCCATCACGGTGCCACAGAGGGCGGCCGTCCGCCTCCCGCGTGGCCAGCAGTTCCTGCGTCCCGGCGAGCACGCGTCGGCACAGTGCGACGGCCCACAGGGCGCCGGCCAGCCGCTCGCCCGCCATGTGGCGGGCGAACAGGGCTAGGCCGCGGCCGGGCCGCCCCACGAGGTGCTCCTCGGTGAGCCGTACGGACGTGAACGCGGCGCGGGCGATGCCGGCACCGGGGAAGAGGTTGGTGTCCTCGGGGCGCAGCTCGACGCCGGGTGCAGCGGCCGGTACGAGCACCCAGGTGAAGCAGGTGAAGTGGCGGCCGGGGCGGTGCCGGGCGAGCACCAGCAGGTGTTCGGCGGCGGTGCCGTTGGTGATCCACCTCTTGACACCCGTGAGGACGGGGCCGTCCGCGCCGAGGTCCAGCGTGGTCTCCAGCCCCGCGAGGTCGCTCCCGGACCCGGCCTCGGTCGCGGCCAGCGCAAGGCCTGCCCGGCCCGCGAGCACGGCGTCCCGGGCCGTGGCCAGGACCCCGCCCGCTGGGGCTGCCGCTGCGCCGGCGGCGAGCAGGGGCCAGGCCGCGGCCGCCTGGACGCAGGTGCTCAGGGTGGGCGCCGGGCCGGCCGACGCGTCCAGCGCGGCCAGGAGGTGCGCCAAGCGCCCGGGCACCAATTCGCGACTCCCGTCCCGGTCCCGGTAGAGCGGTGCGAGCAGGCCCTCGCCGCCGAGGGCCGCCCACGCGCCGGCGCCGGAGACGCCGGGGGGCAGGGCAGCTGTCGCCCGGTCCACTGCAGTGCGCCATTCCGGGTCCGCCGGGTCGGTGCCCACGGATACGGATGCGTCCCGTTCAGCCAAGGCCGACCTCCGGGTCCAGCAGCGCGAGACGGCCGTTGGCCAGCCGCAGCCGGTCGTTGCTGTAGTTGAGGGCGGCCGAGCGCAGGTCGCGCAGGGCGCGTTCGAGCCGGGTGGCGGAGCCGCGCAGGTAGCCGTGGCGCAGGCCGACGGCGTCGACCAGCTCGTCGACCGCGCGGTAGCACTCCTCCGCCGCAGTGACCTTGAGGGTGTTGAGCGTCAACTGCCGTGAGGGCACGGACAGATCGGCCCCGGAGGACACCAGAGCCTCGGTGTGCTTCAGGAGTGCCCGCACGGTTTCGAGTCGCTGCCGGGCGGTCGCCAGCCGGGTCAGCAGCAGTTCCGAGGACCTGTCGAACTGGGCGCGCCCCTCGGGGGAACGGATCAGCGAGACCACCCGGGACAGGGCGCCGGCCGCCGTGCCGAGCCAGCAGGCGGACCAGCCCAGGTGGGCCATGGGGGCGAACACCGCCGACGCGACGTCGCGGAACCTGCCGTGCTCCCCCACCACTTGGTGGCCGGGCACCCGGCCCCTGAGGTGCAGCGCCACGCTGTGACTGGCCCGCATGCCGAGCGGCTGCCACTCCCCGGAACGGTCGATCTCCAGCTGGTCGCACCACGCGTAGACCAGCGAGACGTCGTTCGGTGAGGAGGAGCCGGGGCTGCGCATGGTGATCAGGAAGCCGTCGGCGTGCTCCCCGCCGGTGACGATGGGGGCGGCGCGGTCCACGAGCAGCGCGTCGGTGTCGCCGCCCAGTACGGAGTCGGAGCTGAGCAGGTGGCCGCCCTTGCCGAACTCGGTGGTGACCGAGGCGAGGTAGACCCGCCCGGCCGCGATCGCGGGCAGCAGCTCCTGCCGCAGCTGCGGACCGGCGAAGCGGACGACGGCCTCCGCCTGCTGGCAGTGCATGGCGAAGATCATGGCCACGGACATGTCCGCGCGCCCGAGGCGCTGGGCGACGTCGAGGACGTCCCCCAGGCCGCCGCCGAGGCCGCCGTGTGCGGCGGGGACCTGGAGCCCGAGCAGGCCGCTCTCGCGCAGCGCGGTCAGCGCCTCGACGGGGAACTCGGCGTTGGTATCGGTGCGTTCGGCGTGGGATTCGGTGACGCGGACGACGTGGTCGACGCGCTCGGCGAGGACGCTCCCGGCGGTGGCGGTCATGCGGCGCCCGCCACCTGGCCGCCGCCCGCCCGCACCACGGCCTGCCACAGCCCGTCGACGGTGGCGAAGGTCGCCTCGGTCAGGTCGTCGTCGTCAAGGGCCACCCCGAAGGTGTCCTCGATGGCGAAAAGGAGCTCGATGGCTTGCATGGAGTCCAGTCCGAGGCTGTGCAGGTCGGAGCCGGGTGCAAGCGGCTGGTCGCCGAGGAACTTCAGGAAGGGCGGCAGGAGTTCCAGGAGGCGGTTGTCGATGGGCATGGGGGGTTCCTTTCAACGTCCCAGCTCGTGCGGAGCCGGGCGCACGAGTGCGAGTCGGGACTGGTGGACCGGCGGTTCATCGGGTCGCGCACGGTCGACCACGACTTCGGCGGGCAGCGGGTGTCCCAGGAAGCCGATCAGGCTCGCGCACAGCCCGTAGGCGCCGACGTTGGGCACCATCAGCAGGTCGCCCGGGCTCAGCCGGGGCAGCCGGGCCCGCCGGTCCCAGGTGTCCAGCGGGGTGCACAGGGGGCCGCACACCATGGTCTCCATGCGCTCGGCGGCGTCGTCGGCCGGTGCGGCGCCGGGCACCAGGTACGGGGTGAGCGGCGGCAGCCTGCGCAGTCCCGACATGCCACCGAGATGGTTGATGCCGGCGTCGAGGACCACGACCTCCTTGCCATGGGAGCGCTTGGCGTCCAGCACGGAGGTGAACAGCGTTCCCGCCGTGCCGGTCAGGTAGCGTCCGGACTCGAAGGCCAGCCGCGGCAGGCCGTCCCGCCAACCGGGCAACTCCGCGTCCAGCATGGCGGTGAGCGATTCCAGCAGCCCGTCCAGGCCGAGCGCCCCGCCGGCCGCGGCGAACGGCGCGCCGAACCCGCCGCCGAGGTCGAGGACCGTGAGTTCGACGCCTTCGCCGCGCAGCGTCGCGGCCAGGTCCCGGAAGGTGCGGACCGAGCGGGTGAACTGGGCCAGCAGGTCCGTCACGGACTGGAGGTTGGTGCCCATGTACAGGTGCAGGCCGGTCACCCGGGCGTGCGGCCGGTGGCCGAACAGGCCGGGCCGCTCCCGCACCCAGCCGGCGTCGGCGCCGAACGGCGAAGGGACGCCGGTCATCACCAGAGCCTGGCCGGGTACCGGCTGGTCGTCGTTGACGCGCAGCAGACACCGGGCGGTGACGCCCTGGGTGGCAGTGAGCCGGTCGAGCTGGTCCAGGCCCACCGGGGAGTCGACGGAGAAGTCGCGGACCCCGCGGTGCAGCGCGTACGTCACGTCCTCGTCCCGCTTTCCGGGGCCGGTGTAGAGGATCGTCCCAGCGGGCCACCCGGCGGCGAGTGCGGCGTCCAGCTCACCGGGGGAGCACACCTCGGCCCTGGCCCCTTCGCGCTCCAGGCACGCCAGAAGTGCGGGGTGGGGGTTGGCCTTCAGCGAGTAGTACAGGTCGCAGGGTGCGGGCAGGGCTGCCGTCAGCCGGGCGACGTTGTCCCGTACTTCGGCGAGGTCGTACACGTAGGCCGGGGTCGGCACGCCAGGGGGCAGCCGGGGGGCAGCCGGGGCCGGGGCGGTCGTCGTGTGCGGCGTGCTCATCGGGCTCCTCCCGGCAGGAGGGCGCCGCTGAGCACCTGTTCGCGCAGCGCGTTGCGGTCGGTCTTGCCGTTGGCCGTGAGCGGGAACTCCGCGGCGAGTAGGCAGTGTTGGGGGATCTTGAATTCCTCGATCTCCGTGCGCAGCCCGGCCAGCAACTCGGCGACCGTGAGCGTGGTGACCGCCACCAGGGTCGCCGGGCGTCCGTCCTTCGGCGGCAGCAGCACGGCTCCGTCCACGCCCGGCACCCGCCGGGCCGCGGCCTCCACCTCTATGCCGCTGACGCGAAATCCACGCTCCTTGTAGAGGTCGTCGGTGCGGCCGGTGAAGTAGAGGTAGCCGTCCTCGTCCAGCCGACCGTGGTCGCCGGTGCGGAGCTCGGAAGGGCGGCCGGGGGCGTGGGTGAAGCGCTGTGCGGTGAGCTCCGGCTGCCGCCAGTAGCCCGTCATCACGTGCGGGCCGCGAACGACGAGTTCGCCGGTCCCGCCGGGGGGCAGCCGACGGCCGTCGCCGTCTATCGCGAAGACCTCCGTTCCGGGCAGTGCCCGGCCGCTGGCGCCGGGACGTTCGAGGTCGCCGTCCGGCGGCATGATCGTGACCCGCTTGCACTCGGTGAGCCCGTACATCAGCTGGACCTGCAGTCCCGGCAGGGCGGCGCGCAATCCCGCGAGGACATCCGCGGGCATCGCAGCCCCCGTGTTGGTCAGCAGCCGCAGCCCCGGCGTCCGTTCCGGGCTGCGGCGCACCAGGCGCAGCAGCGTCTCGGCGACGGACGGAACGGCGGCCAGCACGGTGGCGCCGGTGTCCGCCAGGCTGCGCAGCAGGACGGGGCCGGTCTCGGCGGGGCGACCCAGGTGGATCCGGGCACCGCTCAGCGAGCCCAGGAACAGCTGGTAAAGGCCGTAGTCGAAGGACAGCGGCAGCGGGCAGTGGACGACGTCGTCGGTCCGGTAGGCGAGTTCGTGCTGGATCGCCCGGGCCGCGAAGAGCATCTGGGCGTGGGTGCTCACCACGGCCTTGGGCAGCGAGGTGCTGCCCGAGGTGTAGACGAGGCAGGCCGTGCCGGTGGCTGCGACCTCGGCCGGGGCCGGTGCGGGGGCGGGTTCCCGGGCCGCCCGTGCCACGTCCTCGGTGGAGACGACCGCGGTCCCGCGCGCCTCGGCCACAGCCCGGGCGCCGGGGGTGCCGGCGACGACGAGTGCGGGCTCGCAGTCGGACAGCACATGTTCGAGCGGGCGGCCTGCGGTCTGCTCATGCAGGACCGCGAAGGCCGCGCCGGTCCGTGAGACCGCGTGGCAGAGGGCGGGCATCAACACGCTGGAGGGGGCCACGACGACCACCCGGTCGCCGGGGCGCACGCCCAGGCCGTGCAGGTACGCCGCCAGGCCGCGGGAGGCGGCGGCCAGTTGGGAGTGCGTGAGCGAGTCCTCGCCGCAGGAGACGGCGGGCAGGTCCGGCCACTGTCCGGCCGCCCTGTCCAGCAGGTCGTGCAGGACCGCGGGGTGGACGGTCCGGGTGTCCGGTCGCCAGTCCGTCATGCCGCGGCCTCCTTCGTGATTCCTCGGTGCACGGCGGCCGTCAGGGCGTCCAGGTTGTGCAGGGTCTCCGGCATGAGGTCGGCGGGGTCGAATTCGAAGTGCAGGTCATGTTCGAGGAGTTCGACGATCTCGACCACGCGGAAAGACGTGAAGCCGGGCGTCTCGCTCAGCGGGGCGCCGCCCATCAAGAGGGCGGGCGTGGTGCCCAGGACGCCGGCGGCGGCGGCCGCAACGCGCTCGCGCAGGGCGGCGCCGCCCCCGCCGGCCGTGGTCGCCGGGGGCACGGGGGTGGTGGCCGGGAAGACGTCCAGGTCCGCGACCAGCAGCGCTTCGAGACGGTCGAGAACGGCGCGGGGCTCGGCCCGGCCGCGTTCGACTCGCCGGTGGGCGACGAAGACCTGCTCGGCGAGAAGCTGCCAGTCACGCACGTGTTGCTCGGCGCCGGGGTGCGTGGCGAGGCCGGCGGCTCTGCGGTAGTGCAGGTGCAGCGCCCGGGCGCGGGTGAGCAGCCAGGTCTCCAGGCAGAGCCGACTCAGGGCGGTCGCCCGGTCGCGGTGTCCGGCATAGCGGGCCAAGTACCGGTCGCGGACGGTGGCGTCGGCGTGGGTGACGGCCGGCCGGGCGGAGGGGAGGGCGCCCTCGGCGGTGAGGACGGCCGTCCGGGCGCCGTCAGGCAGGGCCGCAGCGAACTCGGCCCGGCCCAGCGTCCACTGGCCGCTCTCGGCAGCACCCCACTGCGTCACGTTGCGGTAGGCGTCGCTGACCACGACTCCGTCTCCGGCCGGGTCGGGCGCCACCAGCATGCTGTGTTCCATGTGGCGTCGGCCGAAGTAGGGCACCCAGGGCAGGTGGTAGGCGTCGGCGACGGCATAGACGGCCGTGCCATGCCGGTGGGCCCGTTCGGCGAGCTCGGCCCCGGCGATGCCCTCGGCCCGCTCCTGCGGTACGAGTCCGAGGAGCCGGCGGGCGCGGTCCAGGTGGTCGTCCAGGGAGGGTTCGACCGTGGGCAGGGCGTCGTCGTCGCCGGCCGGGTCCGGCCGGAAGACGAGTTCCGCGCCCAGCTCCAGGTGTGCGGCCGGCCCGTGGTGGTGGTCGGCGAGCACCGCCAGGTTGGCCTGCATGCAGTCCAGGGCATCGGCCCGGATGCCCCGGACGGTGTCGAGGCCGATCGGCCCGGTGCCGGTCACCCGTGCACCGGATCCGCGGCCGGGGACTGCATGACGGCGTCTACGAGGTCCGCGACGGTGGTGAGGGTGCGTCCCAGGAAGACGTCGTCGGGCAGCTCGGTGCCCAGTTCGTCCTCCAGGCTCATCAGCATGCCGAGGAGGCCGAACGAAGTGACCTTGAGCAGCGGCCCGTTGAGCGGCTCACCATCGGCGACGCGGTCCACGGGCACCGACAGCCGGGACTCGGCGATCACCAAGCGTTTGACGGCAGCGCCGACGGCGGCGCGGTCCGGGAGTACGGCAGACATGGGGCAACTTCCTTGTACGTGCACGGGGATGGCTCGGTCGGGTGCGACGCGCCGCGACGGCGTCGGGCCCGCTCAGTCGATGTCACTGCGGAGTGTGCCGTTGCCCTCGACGACCCAGCTGTGGGTAAGCAGGGACCGGAGGGTTACCGGGCCGCGGGCGTGCATCCGCCCGCTGCTCAGCGTGAGTTCGGGGCCCATGCCGAGGGTGGGTGCATCGTGCAGCCGCAGGGAGCCGTTGACGATGACGGCCGCCGCATCCACGCGGCGGGTGAAGTCTTCGGCGACCGCCGGGTCGGTGGTGACGACGCCTTCGGTGTGTGCCGAACCGTGGCGGTGGATGTGCTCGATGGCCGACTCGGCACCGTCGACGACGAGCACGCCCACGGTGGCGTCCAGGAACTCGCGCCCCAGGTCGTGGTCGGCCAGCTGCTCGATGCGGCAGCCTGGCAGCTCGCCGGGCTCGCGGCCTAGGGTCGGGTCGAGCCGGAGGGTCACCGGCCCGCCACCCCGGGCGGCCGCCCCGGTCAGGGCGTCGACGAAGGCGTCGGCCACCTCGGCGTCCACCAGGGCGAGCTGGAGGCTGTTGCACATGACCGGGTTGGGGACCTTGCTGTCCAGTGCGACGGCGGCGGCTGTCGCCGGGTCCGCCGAGCGGTGCACGTACAGGTGGTTGAAGCCGCGACCGCTGGCGATCACGGGTACGGCACTGGAGTTGCGGCAGTAGTCGATCAACGCTCGGCTCTCGCGCGGGAGCACGGCGGTGATGGCGTCACGGCGGGCCAGCAGGGATCGGAGCGTGCGGCGGTCGGCGTCGGCGAAGGTCACCAGGTCGGCGGGCAGCCCCGCGGCGCCCAGGGCCGCCTTGACCACGTCCGCCAGCACGGCGTTGGTGCACCGGGCCTCCGTGCCACCGTGCACGACGACGGCGTTGCCGAGGGCGGCCGGCAGCAGCGCCGCCTCGAACGTGAGCCAGGGCCGGGCCTCGTGGACCATGAGGACAACGCCGAGCGGCCTGGGCACGGAGCGCAGTTGCCCCCAGCCTGCCATGGGCACCGGGTCGCCGGAGCGGCAGACGTGCGGGAGCAGGTCGTGGACCTCTTCGGCGAGTGCGGCCAGCCGGTCGTACTCCTGCTCGGTCATGCGCAGCAGGCCGAGTGTGGAAGCGGGCAGGCTGCGGCGTTCGGCGTCGATTGCGTCCGCGTCGGCCGCGTCGGCCAGCCGGGGCCGGGCCTCGTGCAGCCGGGCGGCGAGTTCGCGGGTGTAGCGGGCGTAGCGGGCGTCCCCGAGGGGAGGCGCCTGCGCGAAGCCCTCGCGGGCGGCCTTCAGAAGGTCATCGGTCACGGGAGGCTCCCACAGTGTTGGCGGTCTCGGTCGGCCGGATGCACAGCTGTTCCGCGAATCGCTGGACCGCCCGGTAGTCGGCCATCACCTGTTCCCGTTGCTCATGGGCCAGGACGACCATGCCGAGGATCGAGAAGAGGTCGGTGGTGAGGGGGACCGCATCGCCATCGCTCCGGGCCATGGCAGTGCGGAAGTGGCTCGGCAGTCCGGAACAGGCTTTCATCGCCGCGGTGTTCTCCAGCGTTCCCTCCACGTGGCTGGACAGGAACACCGACATCACGGTCCTGGTCTGGCGGTAGTCGCCCTCCATCGTCCCGCCGGAGGTGAACGCGTCGGCGAGCCGGTCGACCTGGCTGCTGCCGGAGCCGAGCCGGGCGAGCTCGGGCTGGCCGCCTCCGTGCAGCCGGGCGCCGCACTCGACGAACCGGGGTCCGTCGGCCGTCATGATGACCTCGGTGTGGGCGGCTCCCCAGCGGATACCGAGGGCGTTCAGCACCTCGTGGACGTAGCCGACGAGCCGGTCATGGGCGCGGGCGTCGTGCGGCACGAACTCGACCCGGTCGTACAGGGCGATGCGGTGGCCGTGGCGGGCCTTGGAGTAGCGGGCGATGCCGCACAGCGTGTGGGCCCCGTCGTAGGAGACGGTGTCCACGGCGAACTCTGTGCCCGTCACGTATTCCTGTATGAGCACGGCCTCGTTGACCGCGCCCAGCGCGTTAATGCCGCCCAGCAGCCGCCGGAAGGCGGGCCGCCAGTCGGTGCCGGCCTCGACGAGGACCACGCCGTCGGTGCCCCCGGACTTCGGGGGCTTCAGGACGAGCGGCCGGCCGGCGAGCCCGCTGTCGTGCAGCCACTCCTGCGCCTGCTGCTCGTCGTCGGTTGCCAGGGATCGGATGACCGGCAGCCCGGCCGCGGCCACCGCTGCCTGCATCAGCCCCTTGTCGCGCCGTGCACCGGCCAGGGCGGGGGTGTTGGCGTACTGGGGGGTGAGCAGTGCGGAGAGGTGGTCGGCGATCTCCACGCCGGACTCGGCACCGGGCAGGACACACAACGGGTCCAGGGTGCGCAGGCGGTCCACGAGCGAGTCGGACCAGAGGTGGACGGCCGAGAAGTCCTCCGGGCGCAGCGGGTGGGTGCGGTAGGCGTCCTGGATGCCGGGCGAGGAGAGGATCGCGACGGCCCCGCTCCCCCGGGCGGCGAAGGCCGGGGCCCACTCGTCGCCGGAGGAGAAGGGATCGACGATCACGACCGGGCGCCCGGTGTGCTGAAGGTGCGTCACGTTCCGGCTCACGACCAGATCAGCGATGCCGCGGCAGCCTGTGCCCCGGTGCACCCGCCGGATGCGACGGGGGCAGTCACCCGGAAAGAAGCCGATCGGCCGGTTTGTCGATTCCCTCCCGATGCGGCGGCTCCACGGTCACGACGGGGGGCGGCGGCACCCAGGGCCGCGAGGGCGTTCCGGCGGGCGACCAGAGTGCGAGGGGCGGCGGACAGGCGACGGGCGACGAGCGAAGACATGGAACCTTCCGAGCTGGCTGAGCACGTACGAACGCGAGGACACGTCGAGTTCCGGACAGTCCGGGGCTGCGGGGCACGGCCAGTGCACCGCGGCGGAGTTGACCGCGGACCGCCGGCATGAGCGTCGGCGACGTCGTGCATCGTCACCCGCTGTACACGGTCAAGGCCAGAGCAGAACCGTGTCCCATACAGGCAATGGCCGGTAGAGGACGGGAAGATTTAAGGTTGATAGCCTCTCTGACCAGGGAATTTAGGGTGGGAAGCAGGAAGAGGAAGAGTCTCAGGTGCAACACCTTCACGAGAGAGCGCAGACGCTCTATGCCACCGCACTCCAGGAAGCGGACTGGGACCCGGATCGGATCCTCCAGGAGTTCGGCTGGACGCGCGCCGAACTGAACGCGGCGGAGCGGAACCTGGCCGACCTCAACCTGTTCGCACCGTCCGACGGCACTCCCAGCGGCTGGACCGTTCTGTCCCCGGAGGCGGCCGAGTACGGACTGCTCAGCAAGAGCGCCCGCCGGTCCATGGCGATCCTCGAGGAGGCGGCCCGGGTCCGGGAGGCCCTGGAGGTGCTGCACTCCGACGCCCGGCGCATCCACCGGCAGCAGTCCTCCGGCGCCCAGCTGCGGGTGGTCTCCGGCACCGAGAACGTCGCGGCGGCGCTGGACGAGGCCGCCCACCACGCCCGGCAGCGCGTCTGGTCCATGCACCCGGGCCGCGCCCTGCCCGAGGAGTCCCTCGTCGCCGGGCTGGCACGCGACACACAGGTCCTCGCCCGGGACGTCGAGGTGCGCACCATGCACCTGGCATCGACCACAGTCGTGCCGCACATGTCCGTCTACCTGAACCGGCTCGCGTACGCCGGCGCCCAGGTGCGCACCCTTCAGACGCTTCCCCTGCGGATGATCCTCATCGATCACCAGCAGGCGTTCCTGCCCGCCCCGGCCACGGGAAACGCGGATGCCCCCTCGGTACTGCTCGTCCGCAGCCCCGAGATCGTGCACGTGATGGAGCTGCTCTACGAGCACATCTGGGGCCTGAGCGTTCAGCTGCGTGACGGCATCACCGAGGACGAGGCCACGGCCGCGTGGCGGCCCACCCCCCGGCACAAGGAACTCCTGCGCATGCTCGCGGCCGGTCTCACCGACGACACGATCAGTCGCAAACTGGGCGTTTCCCAGCGCACCATCCGCCGCCTGGTGGCCGAACTGCTGGAGCAGCTGGGGGCGGAGAGCCGTTTCCAGGCGGGCGTCAACGCCATCCGGCGCGGCTGGCTCGCCGACTGACCCGGGCGACACCGCCGGAGTCCCGCGTTCCTGAGCGGGCCATTTCCTATACCGGACATCCGGTTTTCCTGGCGGTCCGGCCGGGGGCCACGGCAAAATCTGCACGGCGGTCGGGGCCGATCTTCCGTGCCCCGGACCGGCCCGGGGCACAGGACCGTCCCGGACCATCCCCTCGGGTGCTGCGCATCGGCGCGCCGCCCCGTCTCCCACCGTCTCGACACCGCGATCACGGCCTTGCGGCCTCCAGCGTGCGCCCGTTCGCCCGGACGCCTTGGCATGCCCGCAACATGGGCCGGTCACCGGTGCGGAAAGGATCACCGCCATGGCTCTGCTCCCCTACCCCAGGACCGTCGGCGACACCACGCTCCCCTTCTGGCACCGCCGCGAGCCGCAGCTGACGGCCCTCCACCTCGACCCCTCGTACGAGCGCCTCAAAGCCGCCTTCCCTGCCGCGTGGAAACACCTGGTGAAGGTGAAGGCCCTGCTCGACGGCATCACCCTCGCGGACACCAACGAGGCCTTCACCGCCGAGGAGCACGCCGTCCACGCCCGCGGTGCGGCGGCGGCGATCGGCGCCGAGTTCGCGGCGATGGCCGAGGCCGAGGACCGCCCCGGCACGGTGACCGCGGCCCGCGAGAGCGCCCGGATGTTCACCGCGTACGCGGAGACCGGCGAGTGGCCCTCCTTCGTGGTCCACCACCCCGTGCCGGGCGAGCCGTGGCTGTACTGCGGCCCGCTGAACAGCTGGGGCTCGCGCACCACCCGCATGCCGGTGAGCCTGCTCGTGTCCGTCGAGGACCCGGCCAACCAGGTCCACGTGGACCGGGTGGACGCCGCGTTCGAGACGATCGTGGCCACGGTCACCGAGGCCCTCGGCACGACCCCGCACTTCGTCGAGACCCGTAAGCCCACCATGCGCACCATGGACCTGCTGCTGGGCGGCGGCGAGATGAGCTTCGGCCACAAGAACTTCGCCCACTTCTTCCCGCTGGAGAGCCCGGGCGGCTCCGTCACGGGCGACGACTTCACCGTGGTCTTCGCCAACGTCCACCACGCCCGCCTGGAGCAGGTCTCGCTGCCGCTGCTGCGCGCGGCGCTGGGTGACGCGCGAGAGGACGCAGACCTGCCGCTGGACCGCGTACTCGCCGCCCACCTGGGCTGGTTCCGCTGCCACGACTTCGGCCACTTCTGGCGGATGGATGCCGACGCCGGCAAGACCTGGGCCGAGGGCTCCGGGCTCACCTTCTTCGAGCTGATGTCACTCGAGGAGACCTACGCCGACACCCTCGGCCTGCTGTGCGCCCGCCACATCGTCGACACTGCCGAACTGAGCGTCGCCTACAACGCCGAGCTGGTGCGCTACCTCACCCGCGACCACCGGAAGTTCGCCGACACCGTGGCCGCCGAGGTCGAGATCGGCTGGCTGGCCGAGGCGGGCCTGGAGCTGCCGGACGCACTGCCCAACTGGCTCGACAAGAGCAGCGACACCCTCGCCGAGCTGGCGCGCCTGCTGCACCGGACGCTGTGGGAGCAGGGTGCCAAGGACGTCTCCGCCCTGAGCCGGGCGGCCGAGGGTGGGCGGGCGGTGACCGCCGCGCTCGAAGGCCACTTCGACGCGCTGCCGACCGACCTGGTCTTCGTCCAAGGCTGAGTACCTCCGGACGCTCCGTCCGGCCCCGTCCCCTCCCCCGTCACGACCGTTAGGACCGCACGGACATGCCCCGGACCCCCGGCCCCGCCCGCCCGCGTCACTACCTGATGTGCCGACCGACCCACTTCGCCGTGGACTACTCCATCAACCCGTGGATGGACCCGGCGAAGCCGGTCGACACCGGTCTGGCCGTCGCCCAGTGGGAACGACTTCGGGAGCTCTACCTGTCGCTCGGCCACACCGTCGAGCTGCTGGAGCCGCTCCCCGGCCTGCCCGACATGGTCTTCGCCGCCAACGGCGCGACCGTGGTCGACGGCAAGGCCCTCGTGGCCCGCTTCCGCCACCAGGAGCGCGCCGACGAGGCGCCCGCCTACCTGGCGTGGTTCCGCGAGCGCGGCTACGAGGTCGTCCGCCAGGCCGGGTTCACCAACGAGGGGGAGGGCGACTACCTGGTGGCCGGTGAGCGGATCCTGGCTGGCACGGGCTTCCGCACCGACCGTCGCAGCCACGCCGAGGCCGCGACGGTCCTCGGTCGACCCGTGGTCACGCTGGAACTGGTCGATCCGCGTTTCTACCACCTCGATACAGCGCTCGCGGTGCTCAGTGACACCGACGTGATGTATTACCCGGCCGCGTTCTCCGCAACGAGCCTGCGCACGCTGCGCGAGCTCTACCCGGACGCGGTCCTGGCCACCGACGAGGACGCCGCCGTCTTCGGCCTGAACGCTGCGTCCGACGGCCGCCACGTCATCCTGCCGGAGGCCGCGACCCATCTATCCGGTGCGCTGCGCGAGCGCGGCTACGAGCCGATCGGTGTGGACGTCACCGAACTGCTCAAGGCCGGCGGCAGCGTGAAGTGCTGCACGCTCGAGCTGCGGGGCCCCGAAGTGGCCTGACCCGCAGAAGAGTTCATCTGTCCATCGGGCGCTGCCGGACGGAACCGGCCATCCGGCAGCGTCGCCCTCACCCGAGTGAAAGCGTGCCGAGCACCATGAAGCACTCCACTGACGGATCCTCCCCGACCGTCGCCATCGTCGACCCCTTCTCCACTGGCGCGGCACTCGCCGAGGAGTTCGCCGCCCGCGGCTGGCGCTCCGTTGCCGTCATCAGCCGGCCCGACCTCCCCGAGGGCCTGCTGTCCACCGCCCGCTGGGAACACTTCGACCGTCGTATCCCCTTCGCCGAGGACCTCGACGCCACGGTGGCCGAGCTGCGCGCCGAGAACGTCGCAGCGGTGGTGGCCGGCACCGAGATCGGCGTCGAGACGGCCGACGAACTCGCGGAGCGCCTGGGCCTGGAGGGCAACGGCACCGAACTCAGCCGCTGCCGACGGGACAAGTTCGCGATGGCCGAGCGCCTGCGCTCGCAGGGCCTGGACGCGGCGGACGGCATCCTGACCGGCGACGTGGAGGAGCTGGCCGAGTGGTTCCGGGCCCGCGGCGGCAGCCCTGTCGTCGTCAAGCCCGTAGCCAGCGCCGGGTCCGACAGCGTCACGTTCTGTACCACCGAGACCGAGGTCCGCGAGGCCTTCGGGCGCATCCACGGCCGCCCCGACCAGATCGGCGGGCACAACGCGGAGGTGCTGGGCCAGGAACTCCTCACGGGCGACCAGTACTTCATCAACACCGTCAGCCACGACGGCCGGCACCACGTCTGCGAGATCTGGCACGACGTGCGCCGCCCCATCAGCGGCCACAGCCTCGCCTACGACCTGGAACGCCTCATGCCCGCCCGGGGCCCGGTCCAGGACGTGCTGACCGCGTACGTCCTGAAGGTGCTCGACGCCCTCGGCATCCGCTACGGCGCCGGCCACAGCGAAGTCATGCTCACCGAGCGCGGCCCGGTGCTCATCGAGACCGGCGCGCGGATGCAGGGCACCATCCTGCCGTCCGGGCCAAAGGCCGGGACCGGCCACAACGTCGTCACCCGCAGCGTCGACTGCTACGCCGCGACCGAGCTCTTCGAGGAGCTGCCCGACCGGCCCTACGAGCTGGCGCGCGAGGTGCGGGTCGTGTCCCTGATCGTGCCCTTCGACGGCACCATCGACGGGGAGCTTGCCCAGGAGATCTTCGCCCTGCCCACCCTGCACGGCATCCAAGGCCGGATCGAAGGCGGCCAGGCGGTACAGCGCACCGTGGACCTGTTCACCTCCCCCGCCTCCGTCTACCTGATCAGCGACGACATCGATCAGTTGGAGCAGGACTACCTTCGCCTGCGCAAGCTGGAGGAGTCCGGCCTGTACCGCCCCGCGCCGACCCCTGCCGCCGCGCCGTGACCGGCGAGAGCACCACGGCGGAGCCGACCGAGGTTTCCGCGGCCCCGGGCCCGGAGGCCGCGGAGGGCACGTCCGGGGCGGAGACCGGCACCCGGCAGCTCGCGCTGCTGACGGCCGGACAGCTGCTCATCGGCGTCGGGTACTGGGCGGCCCTGGTGGCCGCCCAGGCCCGGGCCACCTACGGGCTGGGCTCCCAGGCGCTGTTCCTGGGCCTGCTCGGCCTGGCGTGGGGCCTGCCGTCGGCACTGACCAGCCGGTTCGTCGGCAACGCGATCGGCAGCCGAGGCCCTCGGATCGTCGGCGTCATCAGTTGTCTGGTGAGCGCCGCTGCCTCGCTCGCCCTGTGCGTGAGGAACACGGAGGGCTGGCTGCTCGGGCTGACCCTGGTGTGCGGCCTGGGCCGGGCCTTCGCGCAGCCCGCCATCGACGCGATGCCCGCTCACCTGCTGCACCGCGTCTCCGACGCGCGGGCCAGCGTATGGCTAGGCTTCGCAGCGAACGTCCCCGTGGTGGCCGGTCCCGCCGTGGCCGCCGCCGCCACGGCGGGCGGCGGCCCGGGGCTGGCGTTCCTCGTCAACGCCGTGGCCTGCGTTGCGGCTTCGGTGGTCCTGCTCACCCTGCGCACGAGGGCGCCCGAGGAGACGGCCGGGGAAGCGGCAGCGGCCGGAGCGGCGAACAACCGGCGGGGACTGCACCGCTTCGGGCAGCTCGACGCGACGACCGCCGTGCTGGGGCTGACGCTCATCGTGTGGATCTCCTACGGCTGTTACAGCGTTCTGGAGCTGCTGTACATCAAGGAGGTCCTCAAGGCGTCGGTCTCCACCTTCGCTCTCACCCAGGGCCTCTACGGCGTCGGTCTGATCACCACGAGCCTCGTCCTCACCCGGGCCGAGTCCCTGCTCAGCCTGCGCAACGTGCTGGCGGTGACAGTGCTGGCCGTGGCCGTCAGCGAGGTGCTGTACGTCGCCACGGCGAGCCTGACCGTGTGCATCATCGGCTCGTTCCTGTGGGGATGCGGTGCGTCGCTGTTCGGCCCTGCCTGCCGGGTGGCCCTGCTCCGCGGCACTCCGCCGGAGCAGCACGGCACGGCGATGGCGCGCTGGCGGGCGACGCAGGCCACCGGCAGCCTCGCGCCGCCGATCGTGGCGGGCTTCTTCGCCGACGCTGTGGGCGTGCAGGCCGTGATGATCGGTTCGTCAGTCCTGGTCGCCGCAGTCGGCGTCCTGGCCTTCGTCGATCCGGTCCGGCGCCATCTCAACGCCGGCACCTCCAGCCGGCGTAAAGCCTGACCCGATCCCTTCTCTCCCCCCGACACCCCTTCGGCGCACAAGCGCGCCGAAGGGGTGTTCGCGTTGTGCACCCCCGGCCCCCTCCCCCTCGAAAACAACCTTGCCAACGAATCGATCTCTACATAACCTCTGAGCTAACAAACTTTAGGACTTGGCAGGGTGAGTTGAACGATACGATGGCTTCAGAGTTGGATGACATCGATGTACAGATCCTCAGAATCCTCCAGGCGGACGGGCGGGCGACCCACGCGGCCATCGGCAAGGCCGTGGGGCTCACCGGCCCCTCCGTCTACTCCCGGATCAGGCGTATGGAGCGCGACGGCGTGATCCGCGGCTACACCACGCTCATCGACCCCCGCGCCCTCGAACAGGACCTCGTCGCGCACATGCGCGTGGGCACCCACGCCGACGAGAACGAACAGCAACCCTTCGAGAGGTTCGTCCACGACGAGCCGCAGATCCTCGAATGCCACGACGTGGACGGCGAGGACAGCTACGTGCTGAAGATCCGCACCGCTACCCCCCAGTCCCTGCGCCGGCTGCTGGCCCGCATCCGGGCCATCCCCGGCGTCACCCGGACGGTGACCTCCATCGCCCTGGAGACCATCAAGGAACCCACCGCCAGCGCCCACCTCACCGCCCCGCAGCAGCCCGGAAACAAGGAGAACCCCGCATGATCCAGGTGCTCTGGCTCGGCGTCCTGCTCGGGGCGGGCGCTGCGCTGTCGGTCGGCCCGATCTTCGTCACCATCCTCCAGGTCGCCGCCACCCGCGGCTTTCCGGCTGCGCTGCGTGTCATCCTCGGCTCCGCCACCGCCGACCTCATCCTGCTGCTGCCCGCCCTGGCGTTCGCCTGGATCATCACGGCCATCGCCCAAGCCTCCTTCTGGGTGGGCCTGGCCGGAGCCGCCTGCTTCCTCTACCTCGCGATAGCCGCCGCCCGCGACGCCCGTTGCCTGTGGCGGGGCGAGACTGTTCCCGCCGTGAGCGAGTCGTGGGCGTTCTGGAAGGGCGTCACCGCCAACCTCGCCAACCCACTCACCTGGACCTTCTGGCTCGCCACCGGCACACCCACGATGCTCCAGGCCCAGCACCTGGGGGGCTGGCACGGCCTCGCCCTGTTCACCGCCACCTGGTTCCTCGTCGCTTCCGGCCTGGAGGCCGTCTTCGCCCTGGCTGTCGCACGCTCCGGCCGCCGCCTCGGCGCCCGTGGCCAGAGCCTGGTCACCGCCCTGTCTGCGGTACTGTTCGTCGCCCTCGCCGCCACCTTCGTCGCTCGGGACGTCGCAGGAGTCGCCTGACCGCGCGTCACCCGTAGACGGACCGCAGCGGAACGGGCCAGGGTCACGGCGTGCAGGTGGCCCAGCCGCCACTCGTGCCGCACGTGAACGGAGGAGGTCGCGAGCCCGGCCGCGCACAGCGGCCTCGAACGCTCCGGCCCCGACTCGGCGACGGCCCGCACCAGCGCATCGTTGATGCGGTTGATCTCTTTGCGGACCTCGTTCAGATCGGGACGGCGCGCTGGCACCGTGGCCGGGGCCGCCTCCCACTGGCGGAACAGCCCTCGCTGGACGATCTCGTTCGCCTCGATCCGGCCCCCGGAAGACGCGTACGGCCCGAGCCGGGCCGACACCCTCCTGCCGGGCCTGCCCGGCCACGGAGTCCAAGACCGACCTGCTACTCACGCGCGGGGGCGTCGCCGGGGCTCCCCGTGCCGCAGTCGGCCGTGACCACCAGGGCCACGGTCACGAGGCGGCCGGCCGACAACCGTGCCAGTGTGCCGAGTTGACTGTAGCGTTACGTAACAGGGGTCTGTACCGGTGGAGTTGCGGCATACGGGGCCGCAACGACTGTCGGCCGGTGGCGGTCAGGAACGCGGTGCCGGCCGCGAGTACGGCCCGGCGGGCGGTCGATGTCTTCGCACGGCTTCACAGTTCCTTCCCCACGGGCATCGTCACCACTCTGCCCGCCCACCGGCCCGTCCGACCACCGGCATCGCGAGTGCGGCACCACTCCCCACCGCACCCGCCGAAGCCGAAGCGTCAACCACTCAGGCAGCACCCACAGCTGATGGAGCGTCACCCCGCTGCGCCGCCGCCCGCGGCGGCCGCGCAGGAGCCGCCGGCCGGCGGACCAGCGCCAGGGCCACGAGCCCGCCGAGCACGCCCAGCACCCCGGAGACCCAGAAGACGTCCCGCAGGCCGTCGGCGAACGCGGCGTGGACCAGCTCCTGCACCGCGCCCCGCTGTCCGGGCGCGGTGTGCGCGATCAACGGGCCGGCCTGGCCGCCGGCGAGCGCGTCCGCGGAGACGCCGCCCCCGTGGTCCCGCACGGCCCTGGAGAGGCCGGCGTGGAAGACCACGCCCAGCACCGCGATGCCCAGGGCGTTGCCGAGCTGGCGTGCGGTGTTGACCGCGCCGCTGGCCATGCCGGCGCGCTGCGGCGGCACCGCCGCCATGGCCGTGGACGCGAGCGCCGGGGTGCTGAGACCGACCCCGGCACCGGTCACCGCGAAACCGGCCACCAGCACCGTCCAGGTGGAGCCGGCGTCGATGACGGTCATCAGCAGCGCACCGCCGCCGATCAGCAGCATGCCCACGCCCAGGACGAACCGCGGCGAGACGCCGTGCAGGAAGCGCCCGCCGAGCGAGGCGACGACGAAGGACGCGACGCTCATCGGCAGGCACGCCAGGCCGGCCGTCACCGGGCCCATGCCCCGCACGGACTGCAGCCAGAGCGAGGTGTAGGCGAGGTAGGAGAACGCCGCGACCGACAGCAGCACCGCGGTGATCATGAGGCCGGTGAACGAACCCCGCCGGAACAGGGCGAGGTCCAGCATGGGCTGCGCCCGGCGCGGCTCGATCAGCAGGAAGACCAGCAGGGCCAGGGCGCCCAGGCCGAACAGGCCCAGGGTGGCGCCGGAGGTCCACCCGTAGTCGGTGCCCTTGATCAGTGCGTAGGTGACGGCACCGGCCGCCACGGTGAAGGCGGCCATGCCCGGCAGGTCCATGCCCCGGCCCGGGCCCCGGGCGGCGCCGTCGGCCGGCGCCTGCACGTAGCGCAGGGTCATGACGATGGCGAGCACGCTGATGGGCAGGTTGACGAAGAAGATCCAGCGCCAGTCCAGGTACTCGGTCAGCAGTCCGCCCAGGATCGGTCCGGCCGCCGACGCGGCACCGCTGACCGCGCCCCAGACGCCGAACGCCACCCCGCGGTCCCGGCCGTGGTAGAGGCGGGACACCAGGGCGGTCGTGGTGGCCAGCATGGCCGCGCCGCCCACGCCCTGGACGCCGCGGAAGGCGATCAGCACCGCCGGGTCGGTGGCCAGGCCGCAGGCCAGCGAGGCCAGGGCGAAGACCGCCACCCCGGCCACGTACACCCGGCGGTGGCCGATCCGGTCGGCGAGCGACCCCAGCCCCAGCAGCAGCGCGGCCAGGGCCAGGGCGTAGATGTCCATGACCCACTGGAGGTCGGAGAACGACGTGTGCAGACTTCCGGCCATGTCGGGGAGTGCCACCACGACGATGGTGACGTCCACCAGCAGCATGAAGGTCCCCAGGCACACCGCAGCGAGCGGCAGCCACTTGCGCATCAGAGCACTCCTGAAATCTCTTGACCGAACCGAAGGAAAGTCCGGCCAACCTCACACGCCGCGACTGGATCCCGAACCCAGCAGGCAGGTCCTGACGGATTTCCATGATGGACACCTCTGTCATGATGGAAATATGAAGACCATGGCCACGGCCGACACCGGCTCCGCCTCCGCCCCCGCTCCCGCCCCCGGGGAGCAGCTGGACGCGCTGGACCGCCGGCTGATCCACGCCCTGTCCCTCGACGGCCGGGCCTCGTTCAGCCGCCTTGCGGCCGTCCTGGGCGTCACCGACCAGACGGTCGTCCGCCGCTACCGGCGGCTGCACGGTGAACGGCTGCTCCGTGTCATCGGGCTCCCGGTCACCGACCGGCTGGGCATGTCGGAGAACTGGCTGCGCATCCAGTGCGCCCCGGGCGCCGCCGTGCCGATCGCCGACGCGCTGGCCCGCCGCCCGGACACCGGCTGGGTGAAGATCCACTCCGGCGGGTCCGAAGTGGCCTGCGTGGTCCGCTCCTTCAGTGCGGACGAACGCGACGCCCTCCTGTTCCAGAAGCTGCCCCGCACCCAGCACGTCACCGGTGTCACCGCGCAGAGCCTGTTGCACATCTACACCACCGCGACCCCCAGCCGGTGGCTGGGCGTCGGCGGCCTGACCGAGGAGGAGGTCCGGGAGCTGGAACGCCCGCAGCCCGCCGGGGACGAGGAGATCCGGCTCGATGCCGCCGACCGCGTCCTGCTGGACCTCCTCGCCCGGGACGGCCGCACCGGCTACCCCGAACTCGCCCGGGCGACCGGCCGGTCGGAGTCCACCGTCCGCCGCCGGCTGGAACACCTGCGGGAGGCCGGCGTCCTCTACTTCGACGTCGAGATCCTCCCCGTGCACTTCGGACTGGCCGTCCAGGCCGCCCTGTTCGCCACGGTGGCCCCGCACAATCTGGACGAGGCGGGCCGTGCCCTCGCCCGGCACCCCGAGATCCCCTGGGTGGCCGCGGCCACCGGCACCACCAACCTGGTGGGCACGATCGTCTGCCGCGACCGCCGTGCGCTCTACACCTATGTGACCGAACGCATCGGCGCGCTGAGGACCGTCCAGCAGCTGGAGATCGTCCCGGTCCTCCGGCACGTCAAGCGGGCCGGCCTGCTCACCGACGGCGCCCGGCTCTGGGAGCCGCCGGCCCGGTGACGCCACCGCGCCACCACGGCGTCCCGTCAGGGGCGCGGGGAACTGCGCGACCAGCCGCAACGCGCCTGCAGCTGACGTACGGCGCTTCCCCCCAGCTACCACTGGGAGGCAACCCCCAAGGGCGGTGCGTCGACTGCAGGCCGTCTTCGGCTGGTCGCGCAGTTCCCCGCGCCCCTTCAGGGCGCGTAGGCTCTCCCGATGATCACCGGCACCACACCTCCCCTCGACGAACTCGCCGACTCCTGGAGCGAGATCCACGAGGACTACGACGACCTGCACAACGACGCGTACGACCGGGCGGTCCTCGACTGCGCCGCGCGGCTGTCCGCCGACCCCGGCGGGGAGTCGGCCCTCGCGTGGACGATCGGGCTGGTGCTGATGGCGCCTTACGTCGCCTGGGGAGAGGACGACGACGTCGCGCCGCACGTCAAGGCGGCGCTGGAGGCCGCCGACCGCGCGCTGCGCGACCGGCCCTGCGACCACGACGGGCACCCGTACCAGGAGCACGACGCCGACTACGACCTGGACCTCGCCGAGTTCCCGTACCAACTCGCCGACGAGAGTGCCGACTGGGACGAGGACCACTCCCGGGAGCAGTGGCTCTGCCCGCGCAACGTGGCCGGATTCGCCCGGATCGCGCTGGACGTCGTCGATCCCGGATCGGTCACCGGCATCCCGCCCCGCCTGCCCCTGATAGACCGGGGCAGCATCGACACGTTGTCGGCGATTCTGCACGGCTACCCGGAGCCGGGGACGGACGTCGGCGAGGAGATCTCCTCCGTGGCGTTCGACCTGCGGACCGCCGGCCCGGCGGACCGGCCCGGATGTCTGCTGATCGTCATGGCGGTCACCTGGTACGCCGTCTCCGACTTCGTGGACGACGCATCCCTGCTCGACGAGCTCGTCTCGGCACTGGAGGAGACGCTGCCGCACTTCGCCGACGCGTCGTGCACGCACGGCGCGCATGTGCAGCCGCCCGGCAGCGGCCCGGCCGCGGTGGAGGTCGGCATCATGCTGACCAGCCCCGGCGGGCGCGCCCTCTACGAACAGGGCCTCAGGGAGGGCCGGGACGCCCCGCTGGAGCACCTGCTGTGCCCCGTCGCCCTGACGGAGATCGCGGAGGAGTCGCTGAGCGCGCTGCGTGCCCGGCGCGACGAACTCCGGGGCGACACAGGCCAGTAGGCCAGTAGGGCCTGTCCGGCGGATCTTGGTCACGCGGCACCAAGGCGCCCCGTCAGGGGCGCGGGGCCGTTGACACATGCGGCTCCGCCGCGTGGGCGCGACCAGCCACAGCCGACCCGCAGCCGACGCACTGCCCCAGGGGCCGGGGCGAAGCCCCGGGGCGCACCGCGTCGACTGCGGGCGCGTCCCCGCGCCCCTGACGGGGCGCGAAGATCCGCCGGACACCCCCTGGGCCAGGGTCAGGGCGCCACGGACAGGACGATCTTTCCGGTGGTGCGGCCCGTCTCGCCCAGCCGGTGGGCCTCGGCGGCGTCCTCCAGGGGGAACACGGCGTCGACGATCACGCGCAGGCGGCCGCTCCCGACCAGCTCGGTGATCTCGTGCAGGCCCTGCCGGTCGGGCTCGACGAGCATGAACACCGCCCGGATTCCGGCCGCTTCGGCCCGCCACTGCCTGGAGACCACCGACTGGCCCGTCGACCTGGTCGCCCACCGCTCCGGCCTCGGCACCGGCGCCTCGCTGCGCCGGCACCTCCACGCGGCCATCGGCGTGAGCCCCCAGGCGTACCGCCGCACCTTCCGCCCCGCCGTCGGCTGACGTCAATCCGTCGGCAGCCGGTGGACGTTGCCCGTGCCCAGCGCGATCACGGCCCGGGGCCGCATGGGTTCCTCGCCGCGCCGGGAGAGCAGGACGACGTCCTCGACCGCGGCCGACAGCGTGCCGAGCCGGGCGGCGCACTCGGCGGCCAGGTTTTCGGGGTCCTGCGTGCGGCCGAGGGACAGGTGCGGGGTGAACCGGCCATGGCAGAGCGGGAACCGTCGTCCCAGCTCCCGGTGGAGCCGGACCCACGGCGCCGGCCCGGCCGCGGCCGGGTCGAGCCAGACCGTCGCGAAGTGCCGGTGCCGGAAGTACCGCACGCCGGCCAGCCGTGCCGTGAACGCCGCGCTCTCCGCCGCGGCGGCGGAGAGCAGCGGCACGGCCTGCGCGAACTCCTCCTCGGGTACGAAGCCGAACAGCAGGTTCACGTGCGGCGGCCAGCGCCGCACCTGCGGGTCGTGCTCCCACCGGATGTCCTGGATCACCGGCCAGAGCCCCTCCGGCGGCAGCCACGCCACCGCGGTCCGGGGCGTCGGCGCCGCTTCGAGCACGTCCATCGGGTACCCGTCCACACCGCCATGATCCGGGCCGCGCCCGGGCTTCGCGCCCCCGAAGGGGCGCGGGGCGGTTATCTATGCGGCTCCGCCGCGTGGGCATGCCCCCCCCGAACGGAGCAGCACCACCGGCGCCGTCGCCCGGGCGGGCGTAGGAAGGGAGGGTGGGGAACGGCGTCGCGCCAGGAGGAGCGGTCCGGGATGCAGATCGTGGTCGATCTCAATCGGTGCCAGGGGTACGCCCAGTGCGTGTTCCTCGCCCCGCAGGTGTTCGAACTGCACGGCGAGGAATCCCTGTTGTACGTGCCCACGGTGCCGGAGGGCCAGGACGAGCGGGTGCTGCGGGCCGCGGCGGCCTGCCCGGTGCAGGCCATCATGGTCGGCGAACAGGCGGGAGACGGCGCCGGTGTCCGGTGAGATGCGTGACGGGCGGATCGTGATCGTCGGAGCGTCCCTGGCCGGGCTGCGCGCGGCCGAGACGCTCCGCGAAGAGGGGTTCGAGGGCGAGCTGACCCTGGTCGGGGACGAGCCGCATCCCCCCTACGACCGGCCGCCGCTGTCCAAGCAGGTGCTGCTCGGCAGGGCGGGTGCCGAGCAGTGCGGGCTGCCCGGCCGCCGCACACTGGACGCGACGTGGAAGCTCGGCGTGGCCGCCACCGGGCTCGATCCCATCGGAAAGAACGTGCTGCTGGCCGACGGCGAGCATCTGCCCTTCGACCGGCTGCTGATCACCACCGGCACCCGGGCCCGGCCCTGGCCGAACCCCGAAGAGGGCGCACTGGAGGGGGTGTTCACGGTCCGCACGAGCGACGACTCCGCCCGCCTCGCCGCGGCCCTGGACGCCGGGCCCGGCCGTGTCCTGGTCATCGGGGCCGGGTTCACCGGTTCGGAAGTCGCCTCGGCGTGCCGGGAACGCGGCCTGGAGGTGACCGTCGCCGAGCGTGGCCGGGCGCCCCTGATCGGTGCACTGGGCGGGACGGTCGGCGACTGGGCCACGAAGCTGCAGCGCGCGCACGGCGTCGACCTGCGCTGCGGAGTCACCGTGACCGCGCTGAAGGGCGGCAACGGCCGCCTCACCGGTGCCGAACTCTCCGACGGGAGCCGGATCGAGGCCGACGTCGCCGTGGTCTGCCTGGGCGCGGTCCGCAACACCGAGTGGCTGGCCGACTCCGGCCTCGCGGCCGGTCCCCGGGGCGTGGCCTGCGACGCGGGCTGCCGCGTCTTCAACATGTACGGCATCGTCACCGACGACGTCTTCGTCGCCGGTGACGTGGCCCGTTTCCCCCACCCGCTCTTCGAGTACCAGCTGATCGCCCTGGAGCACTGGGGCAACGCCGTCGCCCAGGCCGAGGTGGCGGCCCACAACATGATCAGCCCCGGCCCGCGCCGGCGGCCCCACCTGGCGGTACCGACCTTCTGGTCCAGCCAGTTCGGCCTCAACATCAAGTCCGTCGGCGTGCCGACCTTCTCCGACCAGGTGGTCCTCGCCCAGGGCTCGCCGGACGAGCGCCGCCTGGTCGCGGTCTACGGCTACCGGGGCCGTATCACCGCCGCGGTGACCGTCAACCGGGCCAAGTGGCTGGAGCACTACGAGCGTCTCATCGAGACCGCGGCCCCGTTCCCGCCCGGCCCCGGCGCCGCCGACCACCTCACGGATCGCACGCCCGTCCCCTCCGACGTCCCGGACCCCAGGGTCCTCACCCACGGCCCGACCGTGGCCCTCACCGGCCATCTGCCGGACCGCCGCCTGACCCTCATCCGGCCCGCAGGCTGACGACACCAGGAGCCCGCCCGATGTCCTCCGAGACCCTCTTCCGCCGGATCACCGACTACGCGAACCGCGCCGACCCCTACCCCCTCTACGCCGAACTCCGCGAGCACGGCGTGGCACGGCAGGAGGACGGCAAGTACCTGGTGGGCACGTACAACGAGATCACGGCGCTGCTCCACGACCCGCGCGTCAGCTCCGACGAGCGCAACCGCACCGAGCCCGACCCCGACCTCCTGCCCGAGGAAGGACTGCCGCCCGCCTTCATCAGGCGCGACGACCCCGAGCACGACCGCCTCCGCCGTCTGGCCATGCGGCCCTTCGGCCCGCCCCACTCCCCCGGCAGGATCGACTCCCTGCACGGCGACATCACCCGCATCGCCGGGCAACTGGCGGACGGCCTCCGGGACAAGGAACGCTTCGACCTCGTCGACGACTTCGCCTTCCCGCTCCCCGTCACCGTCATCTGCGACCTGCTCGGCGTACCGGCCGAGGACATCCCCAAGGTCCACATCTGGGCCGACACGGTCGTCAGCGGACTCGACTTCACCCCCGGAGAGGACCCGGGACCGCGCCGGCGCGCGGCCCAGGAGGCCCGGATGGCGATGGGCCTGTACCTCGGCGAGCTCGCCGAGAAGCGGCGTGCCCATCCCGCCGACGACATGCTCTCCGCCCTCGCCAACGACGACGGCCCCGACGGACGGCTCACCCAGGAGGAGCTGATGGTCACCGGCGTCCTGCTCCTGATCGCCGGACACGAGACCACCGTCAATCTCATCACCAACGGCATACTCACCCTGCTCCGCAACCCCGAAGCGCTCGAACGGCTGCGTACGCAACCGGACTTGATGCCGAGTGCCGTGGAGGAACTGCTGCGCTACGAACCCCCCGTGCAGTTCCTGCCGCAGCGCACCCCGCTCGCCGACATCGAGGTCGGCGGGGTCACCCTCCCCAAGGGCTCCCCACTGGTCCTCGTCCTGGCCTCCGGCAACCGCGACCCTCTGCGCTTCGCCGAACCCGACCGCTTCGACCCCGCCCGCCGGGACAACGTGCACTTCGGCTTCGGCAGCGGCATCCACAACTGCTTCGGTGCGCCGCTGGCCCGCCTGGAGACGCAGATCGCCCTGACGACGCTCCTCGACCGCCTCGACGGCCCCGGCGGTCTGCGGCTGTTGGAGGATCCGCCGGAGTACCGCCACAGTCCCGTACTGCGCGGCCCGCGCCACCTGCCCATCGGGCAGGAGGGGCGCTGAGCCACGGCCGCTCTCACTCCCCGTCCGGCTCCGTGCGACGGCACACCAGCACTCCGGCGACCGCCGCCAGCCGGGCCGTGAGCGCACCGGCGTCGCCGCGCCCCTGCACCACCAGCGCGATCTCCACCACCTGCTCGGAATCGCGCCCGACGGGGCCGGAGAGGGTGCGCACTTCGTGCACGGAGAAGCCGGCCTGCGTGCACCGGTCCAGCAGCTCCCGCAGCAGGCCCCGCCCCTGGAGGTAGGCGATGCGGTACCCGGCCGTCCCTCCTCCCGGGGACGGGAGGAGGGCCAGCGCAGGCCGCAGGACGTAGGAGATGGCGAGGTACGCCGCGACGGCCAGCGTGGCCAGCAGGGGCAGACCGGCAGCGGCGGCCGCCCCCACCGCCGCGGTCAGCCAGATCGTCGCCGCCGTCGTCAGCCCCTGCACCGAGCCGCGGTGCACGAAGATGACGCCCGCTCCGATGAAACCCAGCCCGGACACGATCTGGGCCGCGACCCGGGACGGGTCGAGCACCACCGTGCCGAGGTGCAGCACGTCGGTGAACCCGTACTTGCCCACCAGCATGAACACGGCTGCCGCACTGCCGACCGTGGTGTAGGTCCGCAGCCCGGCCGCCTTGTGCCGCAGCTGCCGTTCGATCCCGATGACTCCCGAGAGCAGCAGCGCCTCCAGGAACTCGACGACCTGCACCCAGCCTTCACCGACCGGCTCGACCACCTCTGCCAAAACTGCCATACCGGCTCAAACGACTGAAACCTCCACGCGCTACGGCCGCCCGGCGGCTTCAGCGAGGGGCGGCCGCCGTCATGGTGCGCGGGGAGTCGACCAGAACGGCGCTGGCGCCGAGCTTTGTGGCACCGGCCAGGTCGGCGGGGGTGTTGACCGCGAACATCACGATCGGCAGTCGGCGCCCGCTGCCGGGCGCGGAGCGGAAGCAGGCGACGGACTCGCGGGTCCACAGCTGCGCGGTGACCGGGGAGTCGCCGGTGCCGAGCGTGAACTTCTCCTGGAGTGTCATCTGCCGCTTGAACTCGAATCCGGCCCATGAGGCGGCAGGGTTCGGTGTGCTCTTGCAGGCGTGCTCAAGGGCGACTTCGGCCAGGCGCTGGCGGGTCGCGTCCCTGGACTCGGCGACCTGCGCCCCCGGCACGGCGGCCAGCAGCCGGGTCACTTCCGCATCCGTGGAATAGAACTTCACTCTCCCCCATGCCCTCTGCTCGTTCAGCACGCGCGTGACGGCGTCGACGACGTGCCGTGCCGGGGTCTGCTTCAGGTCGAGATAGACCTGCTTGTCCTGCGGGATCGCGTCCAGCGCGGCCTGGAGCGTGGGGATCGGGACGGGGTGCGAGCGGTAGGGGTACGAACCGTCCGGGCCCTTGAAGTTGTAGCCGGCGTTCAGCCCGGCCAGCTCGTCGAGGGTCTTGTCGGCCACTGCCCCGGATCCGTCGGTCAGCGCGGACAGATCGGTGGGGCGGTAGAGCACCGGCACCCCGTCCTCGGTCGCCTGGACGCTCAGCCACTCACCGTCCACACCTGCCGCCAGGGACCGTTCGACGGCTTCCAAGGTGTTCTCGGGCGCATCGCCCGTCCCCGCACGGTGCGCGATGATCGCCGGTCCGGAGCGCGCGTGTACCGCGCCGTTGCCGGCCGGGCGGGTCGAGGGCGAGGTGATGCCCGTCAGCGCGGGCACGGCACAGGTCAGGGCCACGGCTGTGGCGCAGAGCGAAAGCCGGCGGGACTTCATCATCAGCTTCATGGTCAGCTCCTGGTCGGGGACTTCACACTCGCCGAGGCCTTCGCAAGTGCCGGCCGGGTCTCGCGAGCGGTCCAAGTCATTGTGGACCGCATCAGCTTCGGGCACCCGCCGCCACGCGATGGGGCGAAGTTGCCTGTGGGACCCGTGGGACGGCGATGCGGAGCTCTCGTGGTGCGTGTGTGACGTATGCCGTCTGGTGATGAGGAAGTCGACGCAGCAGCATCATGGCAGGGAACGCATTCGTGCCCAGCGTCTCCCTTTCGCGGAAGTCGGGGTCCGGACCAGTCTTGCCCGGGTTCGACATCCACCGAAGCGGAGGGGGCGGGCAAGCAATGCAGGACGACATCCATTTCTCCAAGACCCTCGATGAGTTCCTCGACAAAATCAGGGGGTGGTACGACGGCGACTACCAAGACTTCCGGACCATGTACGACAAGGCGGTCAAGGGAGCGAAGCGGAACCCGAAGAACACACCGCCGCCGGTGCAGTACGACTGGCGGAACAAAACCATCCAGGACCTGTGCGACTTCTTCACGGACTGGTACAACTGGCGCCCCGGCGTCGACGACGGGCTGAAGTACATCGAGAAGTTCAGCTGGCTCAGCTACGACAACCCGGCCGGCAAGTACTTCATGTCCGTCCGTACGGGGTACGACATGACCGCCGACTTCACGCACCTGCAGGGCTTGCAGATGGACGATTCGGGTCCGTCGGCGAAGGCGCTCATCGACCGGTGGATCGACCAGCTCGGGTCGAAGCGCATGGACGACTACAAGGTCAAGGACTGGTCGACCTTCAACGAGTTCTTCGTCCGGGAACTCAAGGAGGGCAGGCGGCCGGTCGCCGACCAGGAAGACAACAGCGTCGTGGCCGCCCCGGCCGACTGCGTCATCAACATGATCGTCGACCGGCTGACCGAGCTCACACGGATACCGGTCAAGACGGTGTCCATGAACGTCGCGCAGTTGCTCCACGACTCCAAGTACGCCGGTCACTTCATCGGCGGCACGGCGGTGTCGTGCATCCTGATGCCCGACAGCTACCACTGGTACCACTCCCCGGTGGCAGGTGAGGTGGTGGAGGCCAACCCGGGGATCGGCGGTCTCTACTACGGGTTCCGGGACTTCCCCGACCTGCTCAACAACGGGGATGTCGGATACGGCTACGACTACAGCGAATTCGACCGGTTCCGCCGGGGATACCTCATCTTCAGGACGGTGTACCCGGATGCCCACGGCCATCCGCACGAGACGTACGTCGCGCAGGTGCCCGTCGGCCTCAACTCGATCGCCTCCGTGAACTTCCGGAAGAAGTTCCAGAACGTCACCGATCCGGTCCCGGTGGAAAAGGGCGAGAGGATCGGGAACTTCAAGTACGGCGGGTCGCTGAACATCCTGCTGTTCCAGAAGGACACGTTCCCGGCTCTGCAATTGCTCCAGGGGCAGCGCATCGGGCTCCTGGAGGACCCGCAGCGGGGGGCCAAGCTCTTCGACCACACCTACCGCACGCGGCCCCAGCGACGCGAAAGGTAGGCCATGTCCTCAACAGAATCCTCCGGACCCTCGGACCTCGTCGCCTCGATCCCCGCGAACATCCCCGGCACCCTGAGCATCGACTTCACGCAGAAGGTCCGCTCCTACGCCGGACACGTGCACATCGACAGCACGGAACATCCGGGAAAGAAGAACCACCTCTTCTACTGGTTCTTCGAGAGCCAGACCTGCAGCCCCCATGTATCGGTGCACGACCAGCAGGAGCTGATCAGCCGCACGCCGCTGCTGATCTGGCTCAACGGCGGCCCCGGCGCCTCCTCCCTGCTGGGCCTGTTCCTGGAGAACGGGCCGCTGTCCATCGGTGACGACGCCGCCGGGACGGTATCGGTGACCGACACCACCTGGAACCAGGAGGCGCACGTCGTCTACTGGGACCAGCCCATCGGCACCGGATACAGCTACTCCGACGCCCGGGGCGAGTTGGTCCACGACGAGGGCGCCCTCGCCCGGATGTTCTGCAAGGGCCTGCAGGAGTTCTTCGTCCTGCACCCGCAGTACGCGCAATGCCCGCTGTACGTCTGCGGAGAGAGCTACGCCGGCAAGTACGTACCGGCCATCGCCCTGGAGATCGACAAACAGAACCGCCGGCACAAGGGCGGACAGCACATCAACCTGAAAGGGATATCGGTCGGCAACGGCTGGATCAAGCCCGAGCTGTCGCTCCGCGTTCTGATCGACTACGCCTATACGGCCGGGTTCCTGGGCATCAGCGAGAAGGAAGCCCTGGACGCGTCTTTCGCCGATGTCCGGGCCGCCCTCGCCGCAGGCGACATGCCGAAGGCCACCCGGCTCGGCAACGCCCTGGTGACCAGGACCCTGGCGTACGGAGGGAACTTCGACCTCTACGACGTACGGCGCTGGGACGACATACCCATGGGGGCGCTGCGCGCCTACCTGGACAGCGAGAACGTGAAGAAGTCCCTGCACGTTCCCACGGACGTCACATGGCAATGCGCCGACAACGACGGCGCGGTGGCCGACGCGCTGGTGAACGACAACATGGCGGACGCGTCCGGGCTGTACGCCGAGATCCTCGAAAAGGGCTACAAGGCCGTCCTCTACACCGGGAACTTCGACACCGCCTGCGGATACCGGAGCACCGAGGAGATCCTGGACGGCCTCATGAAGCAGAAGGGCAGCCACGAGCACGCGGAGTGGCGCAACGCTCCCCGCCTCATCTGGACGCAGGCGCAGGGAAACCCGAAGGGATTCGTCCGCCGCCACGGGAACCTGACGCAGGTCGCCGTGCCCGGCTCCGGACACCAGGTGCCGGCGTTCCAGCCGCAGATCTGCCGGGAGATGCTCTACAACTGGCTCTTCGAGCGCCCCTTCCCCGGCTACGACCCGCTGCACCCGATCAAGTAGTTCGGACCGCACGTTCCGCAGGCGCTCTACCGAGGCACGTGAGTCACCCCTATGCTCCAGCGCACCATCCAACCCTTCACTTGCGGCAGGGAGTTGCTGGAGCTGTGGAACGTACGGGCAGTACCCGCAGAGGTTTCATCGGCGGTGCGACGGCCGTGGCCGCCACGGCGGCGCTGGGCGGGACGGCGCGGGCCGCGGGCCGCGCCGCCGGCGGCCGGTCCGTCGCCGTGCTCGGGGGCGGCGTCGCCGGGCTGACGGCAGCGCACGAACTCGCCGAGCGGGGCTTCACGGTGACGGTGTACGAGCGCAAGGACGCCTTGGGCGGCAAGGCGCGCAGCATGGACGTACCCGGCACCGCCGCCGGCGGCCGCAGACCCCTGCCCGGGGAACACGGCTTCCGCTTCATACCGGGCATCTACCACAACCTGCCGGACACCCTGCGCCGCATACCCTTCCCCGGCAACCCGAACGGCTGCTGGGACAACCTGATCGCGCCGAGCGAGACGCTGGTCGCCCGCACCGGGCGCGAGGACATCCGCCTCCCCATCCCCGGCGGCAGCCGCAGGCCGTCCCCGCTCACCCTGGACGATCTGCGGCGGACGCTCGTGGGCTTCTTCGAGACCTCCTTCCGCGTGCCCGCCCACGAGGTCGTGTACTTCGCGGAACGGTTCCTGGTCTGGCTCACCAGCTGCGAGGAGCGCCGGACGCAGGACTGGGAGAACGTGCCGTGGTGGGAGTTCACCCGGGCGGCGCGCATGTCCGCCGACTATCAGCGGCTGCTGTGCATCGGCCTGACCCGCAACATCGTGGCGACCAAGGCCGAGGTGGCGAGCACCAGGACGGTGGCGACCCTCGGCGAGGCGTTCGTCCTCAACGGCCTGGGCCTGGGTGCGGACGGCCCCATCGACCGGCTCCTGAACGCACCCACCAACGAGGCGTGGATCGGCCCGTGGGTGACGTATCTCCGTTCCCTGGGCGTGGAGTTCCACACCGGATGGGCGGTGAAGGACCTGCAGCTGGAGGGCGGGCGGATCACCGGCGCCGTCCTGGAGGACACGGACGGCACCCGGCACACGGCCGAGGCCGACTGGTTCGTCTCCGCGATGCCCGTCGAGCACGCCAGGACGACCTGGAACGCCGGCGTGCGGGCGGCGGATCCGCAGCTGGCCCGCTGCGACAGCCTGCGCACGGACTGGATGACGGGCATCCAGTTCTATCTCTCCGAGCCCACCCCGATCGTCCACGGCCACATCAACCACATCGATTCGCCGTGGTCGATCACTTCCATCTCCCAGGCCCAGTTCTGGTCCGGCCACGACTTCCGGCGCGACTTCGGTGACGGCACGACGGCCGACTGCCTCTCCTGTGACATCTCCGAGTGGGACAAGCCGGGCATCCTCTATGGCAAGACGGCCAAGCAGTGCACCCGCGAGGAGGTGGCCAAGGAGGTGTGGGCCCAGCTGAAGGCGGGCCTCGACGACACGGGCCGCGAGGTCCTCAAGGACTCCGTCCTGCAGTCGTGGTTCCTGGACCCGGCCGTCCGGCTCGGCGGCGGCCGGGCCACCAACGACGAACAGCTGCTCATCCACCCCGTCGGCACCTGGCCCAACCGCCCGACCTCCCGTACCGCCATCCCCAACTTCTTCCTCTCCGGCGACTACGTCCGCGTCGACATCGACCTGGCGACGATGGAGGGCGCCAACGCCTCCGCCCGCCAGGCCGTCAACGCCCTGCTGGACAAGGCCGGTTCGGGAGCGGAACGGTGCACGGTGACGCCGCTGTACCGGCCGCAGGAGCTGGAGGGGTTCAAGCAGCGGGACCGCCTGCGGTGGCGGCTGGGACTGCGGAACGCCTTCGACGTGGGGTGACCCGCCCCCCCCCCGGGAGGCTGGCCGGATGCGGGCTTGTCCGCGGTCGGCGGGGCCTGGTGAGGTGATCGCCGTGTCGGTGAACGCCTCCCCCGGCTCCGGGGACCGGAACTTGATCACGCTGGACGACTACCGTGCCGCGGCGCGGCCGTTGGTCGAGCCCTCGGCGTGGGACTACGTCGACGGCGGCAGCGGCGACGAGACGACCCTGCGCGAGAACCTGGCCGGCTACCGGCGCCACCGGCTGCGCCCGCGCGTCCTCGTCGACGTCTCGCGCTGCGACATGCGCACCACGCTGCTCGGCTCCCCGGTCGCCCTGCCCGTCGGGGTCGCCCCCACGGCCTTCCACGGGCTGGTCTCGCCCGAGGCCGAGCCGGCCTGCGCCCGCGGCGCGGGAGCGGCGGGCGCGCTGATGGTGGTCAGCACGTTCGCCACCACGCGGCTGGAGGACGTCGCGCGGGCGGCGACGGGGCCGTTGTGGATGCAGCTGTACGTCTTCCGGGACCGTGCGATCAGCGAGGACCTGGTCAAGAGGGCCGAGGCGGCCGGGTACCGGGCGATCGTCGTCACCGTGGACGTCCCCGTCCAGGCGCGCCGGACACGGGACCTGCGCAACGCCTTCGCCCTGCCGCCGGGTCTGGCACCGGCGAACTTCCCCCAGGGCCCCGCCGACGGCTCCGCGGCCGAGCTGGCCGCGCGGGTGGGACGGCTCATCGACCCCGCCCTCACCTGGGACGATCTGGCCTGGCTGCGCTCGCTGACCCGGCTCCCGATCGTCCTGAAGGGCGTGCTGACCGCCGAGGACGCGGCGCGCGCAGCCGAGTCGGGGATCGCCGGGATCGTGGTGTCCAACCACGGCGGCCGCCAGCTGGACGGCTCCGTCACCGGCCTCGACGCACTCCCCGAGGTGGTCTCCGCCGTCGCGGGACGCTGCGAGGTCCTGGTCGACGGGGGCATCCGCCGCGGCTCCGACGTACTGGTCGCCCTGGCCCTGGGCGCCCGGGCGGTCCTCGTGGGGCGGCCCGTGCTGTGGGGCATGGCCGTCTCGGGAGCCGAGGGCGCACGGGACGTGCTGTCGATCCTCGCCACCGAGTTGGAGACCGCCATGGCCCTCTGCGGCCGCCCCGACCTCGCATCCGTGGACGCGAGCCTGCTGCGGCCCGAGCGGGCTTGGTGAAGTGCGGTGCGCAGTCGCGCCCCAAAGGGGCGCGGGGCAGTCACACATGCGGCTCCGCCGCGTGGGCGCGACCATCCCCCAGCTACCTCCCCCAGCTACCGCTGGGGGTGCCCCCAGGAGGTGCCCCCAGGCGAGCCCGCAGTCGACGCACTGCACTTCCCACGCAGCGATTAGAAGTCACCCGCACGGTTCCGCGTGGCAGCGGCAACCGCGGCGAAGCCGTGGTCGAGCATGTCCGTCTCGTACGAACGGACGGCATCGAGCAGGGGTGCGCCCGAAACCAAGTGGGAAGCGAGCAGGCCCGCATCGTGGATCGCGACGCCGGCACTGGTTCCGGCCGGGGGCATCGGGTGCGCCGCGTCACCGACCAGGGTCACCGGCACTGGCGGCCACGATTTCGGGCGTTCGGAGGTCTGGATGCCCGCGGGTACGACGTACCCGAGGTCCCCCAGCCGGATCAGCGCGCTCAGCGAGGGGTCCCAGTCCGCGACGGCCGTTGCCGCCAGCTCCAGCAGGTCCGCGGCACCGAGCCCGAAGAATCCGGGGCCGCAGACACGGGACGGGGCCTCCAGGCCCCACATGACGTAGTCGTCGGCCGCCGGCAGCCCGAAGTCGGCCGGGCTGCGGCGGAACCGCTGTGCGGCCAGCGCGAGGCGGCGGCCGTCCGGACCGTTGACGCCCAGGAAGCCTTCGAGCGCCGGCCGCGGTGTCAGCTCCCGCGCCCGGGCAGTCAACGGCGTGCGGCCGTAGATCAGTCGACTGTCCTGCGCGGTCACCCGGAAGTCGGGCAGCAGTTGGCGCCGGACGCCGGAGTTGGCCCCGTCGGTGGCGACCAGCAGGTCGCCCTCGGCGGTGGATCCGTCGGTGAGGAAGACCCGCACGGTTCCGTCGGCCGGCAGTTCGTAGCGGGAGAATCCGGCGCCGAACCGGGTCGAGTCCGTCAAGTCCCGCAGCATGATCCGACGCAGCGTGAGCCGGTCGACGGTGATACCCGCGGCACCCGGGGGGAGTTCGATCCCGGTGACGTCCCGCAGGTCGGGCCCGGCCATGCTGACCCCGCCGCCGGGTATGCAGGACGTGGCGACGGCCTGCTCGTACGCCTCGGCGGGAAGCCACCTGCGCAGCGCCGCGTCCCCGTCGTCGTTGATGTGGATCCGGTACCCCTGCGCACGGGCGTCGACGGCGGGGTCCCGCTCGAAGAGCTGTACGTCATGGCCGTGCCGGCGCAGGCCGTGCGCGAGGCACGGTCCTGCCAGTCCGGCTCCGATGATCAGAACACGCATGGTCAACCCCCTTGGAGACAGTAGAGAGTTGATACCATCTGTCACGCAAAAGCGCTGTGCCCGGTGATCGACTTGCCGACGATGAGGGTGTTCATCTCCCGGGTGCCCTCGAACGAGTAGACCGCCTCGGCGTCGGCGAAGAACTTGGCGATCTCGTACTCGAGAACGATGCCGTTGCCGCCGAAGAGTTCACGGGCCCAGGCGACGCATTCCCGCATGCGCGTGGTGGTGAACGCCTTGGCAAGAGCCGCCTGTTCGGCGCTGTCACGGCCGGCCGCGGCGAGCTGGTTGAGGCGGACGACCATGCCGAACATCGCGGTGATATTGCCGAGCATCTTCACCAGCAGGTCCTGGATCAGCTGGAAGGATGCGATGGGCTTGCCGAACTGCACGCGGGTCGCCGCGTATTCGCGGGCGAGTTCGTAGGCGCGTACCGCGACCGCCAGCGCCTGCCAGGCCACTCCGCCGCGCGTGCGTGCCAGGACGGCGGCGGTGTCACGGAAGCTGTCGACCCGCTGCAGGCGGTCGGCCTCGGGGACCCGTACCTCGTCGAGGGTGATGTCGGCGTTCTGCACGGTCCGCAGCGCGATCTTGCCTTCGATCTTGGTGGCGGTGAAACCGGGCGCACCCTTCTCCACCACGAACCCCTTGACGTTGCCGTCGGCCGTGTCACGGGCCCAGACCACGACGAGATCGGCGAAGGTGCCGTTGCCGATCCACCGCTTGGCGCCGTTGAGGACCCACGTGTCGCCCTCGCGCCGGGCGGTGGTGCGCATACCGCCCGCGACGTCGGAGCCGCCGTCGGGCTCGGTCAGGGCGAAGGCGCCGATCTTCTTCATCGCGGCCATGTCCGGCAGCCAGCGGTCGCGCTGTTCCTGGCTGCCGCCGCCGTAGATGCTGCCCATGGCCAGTCCGGTGTGGACTCCGGAGAAGACCGCCAACGACGGGTCGACGCGGTTGAGTTCCAGGTTGAGGAAGCCGGAGAACAGTTCGCTGCGGCTGCGGCCGTCACCGTACTCGGGGTAGGCGTATCCGGCCAGGCGGAGCTTGGCCATCTTCTCGATGACCTCGAAGGGGAATTCCGCCCGCTCCCAGGCGGAGTCGGCCAGCGGCTTGATCTCGCTTTCCAGGTAATCGCGGATGGCGGCCAGTTCGGCCCTTTCGGCATCGCTGAGCAGGTCGGCGTATCCGAAGAAATCAGGGGTGGGGTTGGCGGGCTTGGGCATCGGTGACTCCTTACGTGAAAATCAGCTGTGGTCGGCCTGGCGCAGCGCCGCGTTCAGTGCGAGCTGTTTGCGGTCGCGGAGCACGGCCCTCTGCCGGTACGCCTCGGGGCCGCTCCCGTACGCGGCCTCCGTCTGGCCGACGAGCGTGGCGACGGCGTCGGCGTCCAGCTCCGGGCGGCCGAGGCGCTGCCAGCCCTCGGCGAGGCCGGGTCCGAGATGCTGCATCATGTGCCGGATGCCGCCGGGGCCGCCGCCGAGGTGGAAGCTCTCGAAGGGGCCGACGGCGGCGTAACGGCCGCCCAGGGACGCCTTCATCACCGTGTCGAGTTCCCCGGCGTCGACCACGCCGCTCAGGACGAGGTGGATCGCCTCCTGGAGGACCGCGCTCTGCAACCGGTTGGCCGCGAACCCGGGGAGTTCCTTGTGCAGCCGCACCGGCGCCTTGCCCAGTGCCTGGTAGAAGGCGATGGCCTCCTCCACTGTCTTCTCCGCGGTGCGCTCGCCCGGCACGATCTCCACGAGCGGGACGAGGTGCGGCGGGTTGAAGGGGTGCGCGACCAGCAGCCGTGCGGCGGCGTCGTCCGGCAGCCGCTCCGCGATCCGGGTGGCGACGATGCCGGAGCTGGAGGTGGCCAGCAGCGCGTCGGCCGGGGCGTGCCGGGCGATGTCGGCGAACAGCCGCTGCTTGAAGTCCAGTTGCTCCGGGCCGTTCTCCTGGACGAGCTGCGCTCCTGCCACGGCCTCGGCCAGGTCGTGGGTGGTGCGGATACGGTCGCGCAGCTCCGCCGCGTCGTTGCCGGGCAGGCCGGCGGCGAGCATCGGCAGTGCCTCGTCCACGGCCGCGTCCAGGTCGTCGCGCGGGTCGGTGACGGTCACCTCGATTCCGTACGAGGCGAACAGTGCGGCCCACGCGAGGCCGATGGTGCCGGCGCCGACGACAGCAGCGGTCCTGCAGGGAGCGGTGTCGGTCATGACGGGTCCCCCTCGGTCGGGTGGTCGTGCAGGTAGTCGTGGACGGGTACGGCCCGGTCCAGCGTGAGATCCGTGACGATGTGGCTCGCCGAGACGACCTCGCGCACCGGCAGGTCCGCCAGCGGCGCCAGCACGTGCGCGAAGAGCTGGAGCCGCGCGGGCCCGGTGTGGGCCTCCTTGACCACGAGGTCGGTGATCTGCGTGCGGACGAGCTCGCAGACGCGCGGCGAACCGTCGTAGTCCGGAACGGTCTTGAGCATGTACGTGGGCACGGCGATCTGCTCGCGGGCGAGCTCCGGGTCGAGCGGGTGGTGCTTGTAGCCCATCGTGGCGGTGGCCACCCGCACGCTCCCGTAGTCCAGCGTCCCGACGAGTGCGGCGTGGTCGGTGTACAGGGCCGGTGTGCCCATCGCCTTCGGGTAGGCGCTCACTTCGCGGCCCGCGGCGGTGGCCGCGAAGCTGTCCAGGTACATGGCGTGCAGGTACTCGCCGCGCTCGTCCCCGTACCGCACGGGGATCGCCTGTCCGGCCTCGACGTACGGGCCGTAGCTCGTGACGTCGCCCATCTTCATGACCTCGAACCGCACCAGCGGTTCGCCGGCGTCGACGGTCAGCGGCTCGGGCACCACGGCCCGCAGCGCCTCGGGGTCGGTGCGGTAGACGATGCTGAGGTATTCGCGGTCGGTGAAGCGGACGGCGGCGGGGGCGTACGCGGGCGCTGTGACGGGTGTGTCGAGGGTCCGCAGGATCTGTGCGCGGTTCATCGTCCGCTCCACTCCGGCGCGCGCTTCTCGGCGAAGGCGCGGACCCCTTCGGCGAAGTCGGCCGAGCGCAGCAGTGCGCCGATCTCGGCGGCCTGCGCGGCGAACGCCTCCGACTCCGGTGCGCCGTCGGCCTGTTGGACGGTCCTCTTGACCGCGGCCAGGGCCAGCGGCGCGTTGGCCGCGATCTCCTCGGCGAGCTCCAGGGCTGCCGGAAGGGCTTGGCCGTCGGGGGCGATGCGGTTCACGACGCCGAGGTCGCGGACGCGTTCGGCGGTGACCGTGCGGCCGGTGAGGAGGAGTTCCATGGCCAAGTGGTGCGGGATGCGCTTGGGGAGCCGTACGACTCCCCCGCCGCCGGCGATCAGTCCGCGCTTGACCTCGGGGAGGGCGAAGCGGGCGCCCTCGGCGGCGACCACCAGGTCGCAGGCCAGGGCGAGTTCGAAGCCGCCGCCCAGGGCGTGGCCCTCGACGGCCGCGACGATCGGCTTGGCGGTACGGGCCTCGGTGAGCCCGGCGAAGCCCTTGCCGGGGACGGTCACCTGTTCGCCGCGGGCGGCGGCCTTGAGGTCCATGCCCGCGCAGAAGGTGCCACCCGCGCCGGTGAGGACACCCACCCGCAGAGCGGGGTCGTTCTCCAGGCGGTCGACGGCGGCGGCGATGCCTTGGGCGACCTCGGCGTTCACGGCGTTGCGGGCCTGCGGGCGGTCGATCGTGACGACGAGGACGTTGCCGACGGTGTCCGTGCGGACGGTGCTGTTCATCGCCGCGCCTCGACACCGCGGGCGAGTTCGCCGAGCACCTCGGCGGTGTGCTGGCCGGGCAGGGGTGCGTGGCGGCGCACCGAGGCCGGGGTGGCGGAGAACGCGAGCGGGATGCCGACCACCCGGTAGGCGCCCTCACTGGGGTGTTCGGCGACGTCCAGCAGGTGGCCTCCCTGGACGTACGGGTCCTCGGCGGCCTCGTCGAGCCGCAGCACGGGGCCGAAGGGAATGCTGTGCTTGGTGCACACCTCCGCCCACTGCGCCGTGGTCAACTGCGGCGTCACGGTCTCCAGCAGTGCGGCCAGTGCCTCCCCGTCGCGCGCGGAGTCGATGAATTCGCCGTTGACGCGCGGGTCCTCGGCGAGGTCGGGGCGTCCCGCCGCGGCGAACAGGTCGCGGAAGTTCTGCGGGCTGTACGGGATGACCATCGCCAGGCCGTCCTTGGTCGGACGGGCCCGGTGCCCCTTGTTCATCGACAGCGGGAAGCCGGTCGGGCCCATCGGCGGCTCGAAGGTGCGGCCCTGGAGGTGCTCGACCAGGTTGAACGCCAACAGCGTGTCCACCATGGGCACTTCGATGTGCTGTCCGCGGCCGGTCGCACGCTGGTGGACGAGGGCGGCGAGCGCCGCGTACACGATCGTCAGCGCGGCGACCTTGTCGCCGAAGATGCTCGGCAGCACGACCGGCGCCCCCACGTCGCCGGCGCGCTCCGCCAGATCGAGCAGCCCGGAGGCCGCCTGCACCGTCTCGTCGTACGCGGCCAGCCGGGCCCGGTCGGAGTCCGAACGGAAGCCCTGCGCATGGGCGTAGACGAGGCGGGGGTTGCCCGCGGCGAGGCTGTCGTGGTCCATGCCCAGGCGGCGCAGGGCGTCGATGCGCATGTTGGTGATCAGAATGTCGGCGGTGCCGATCAGCTCAAGGGCCTGGGCGTGCTCGCCCTCGTCCTTGAGGTCGAGCGTCACGCTGCGCTTGTTGCGGTTGACGTTGAGGTTCAGGGGCGTCATGCCGGGCGTGCGGTGCAACGCGCCGACGCGCACGGTGTCGTTCGGGGACTCGATCTTGATGACGTCGGCGCCGAGGTCGCCGAGGATCTGCGCGGCGTACGGGCCCATCACCACCGTGGCCATGTCGATGACGCGCACTCCGGCCAACGGGCCGCCGGATGTGCCTGTTTCTGCTGCGGATTCCATCACCACTCCTTTTCCAGGAGAATTCCCGGGGTTCCCCGGGTCGCATGGAAAACGCTAGTCCGGGGCAGTGGGGAAACCCAAGCGATCAGTGACACCGATGCACGAAAAACGGCGTGACCGCAGTGGTCACGCCGTTATCGGGGCCAGGGATCGCTCGGATCGCTCAACAGGGATCGGCGGGAGCGGAGAACACGGTCCCCGCCTCCCGCACCAGACCGTGCAGGTCACCGTCCGGCTCGGCCCGGTCCCGGCGCCAGACCAGCCCGGTCGCCAGCGAGGGCGAGAAGTCCCGGAACGGCAGGACGACGCTCGCAGCGTTCTCGCCCTCCCGGCCCTCCGCACTCAGCAGCGTCATTCCGAAGACCGAACCGTTCGCCACTATTTCGCGCACGCTCGCATAATCCCCGATATTGAGGTTGATCTCCTTGTGAATTCCCGCGGCTTTCAGGCGCACCTTGAGCTGGTCGAAATATGTGGGAAGCGTGCCGGGCGCGGACGTCACATACGTGTAGTCGGTGAGCTCGCTCAACGACACCGAGCTCCGGCCGCCGAACGCGGCGGCCGGCAGCAGCGCGCCCAGCGGCTCGTGCAGCAGCTCCAGCACCTCGATCCCCTCGGCGTGCACGGGCAGATGCACCAGTGCCATGGCGAGGTCGCCGCGCTGCACGGCGTTCAGGAGGTTCCCGCTGTTCCCGGGCCAGCGCTTGACGTCGAATTCCTCGGCGCAGCGCGCTTCGAGCCGCCCGAGCCGCTCCCGCAGCTGCGGATGCAGGGCCGGCACCACCCCCACGTACGCCGCCCGCCGCTCGGGCCCCAGGGCCCGGCGCAGCTGCCAGGGAAGGTCGTCGAACCGGCCGAGGACGTCCTTCGCGACCGGCAGCAGCGCCGCGCCGGCGCGGGTCAGCGCCACATGGTGCGAATCCCGGTCGAACAGCCGCTGGTCGAGTTCGCGTTCCAGGTCCCGTATCCGCTGACTCAACGGCGAGGTGGCCATGTGCAGTTGACGCGCGGCGCGGGAGAAGCTGAGGTTCTCGGCGACCGCCACGAAGTAGCGCAGGTGAAAGATCTCCACTGCCGGACCCTATCGGGGGCGGTCGGGGGGTGGGGATCAGTGGGTGCCGTGGATGCAGAAGGGCTGGCCGGAGGGGTCGAGGAGGACGGTCCAGTGCTTGCCGCCGGGCTGGTGGGCGGGCCTGGTGGCGCCCATCTCCAGCAGCCGCTTCTCCGCCTCGGCGACGTCGGGGAAGGAGAAGTCCATGTGGAACGGCAGGTCGTCCTCGGGCCAGTTGGGGGCCCGGTGGGAGGGGGAGGCGTAGAAGAGGTACATCGCCCCGCCCGCGTAGAAGCCGCAGGCGGCCTCGTTGCCGTGCTCGTCGGGGTAGGTCTCGGTGACGGCGGCGCCCAGGGCGGTGGCGTAGAAGTCGGCCAGTGCGCGGCCGTCACGGGCCCACATCGCGTGGCACATGACCGTCCCGTTCAGGGGCCCGTCGGTCCTCGTCGTCATGGTCAGCGGACGACCTTGATGCCGAAGTGGCCGCCGAACTGCTGGCCCAGGCCGAAGCCGATGGCGGAGTGCATGTGCGCGTACATCTCCATGCCGCGGGCGCACACGAGCGGGCCGAGGTCGAGGACGTCGGTCCAGCCGTAGGACTTCAGCAGGTCGGTGGCCTGCTGCTTGGCGCCGGCGTCCTCGCCCGCGACGAACATGGTGTGGTCGCCGCCGCCGACACCGGCCGGGTCGACGACGGTGGTCTGCTCCTGGGTGACGAAGGACTTCACGACCTTGGTGCGGGGCAGGGCGCGCTGGATCTGCTCGCCGAGGCTGTCGGTGTCCACCGGCTCCAGCTTCGGCATGATCCCCCACGGGGTGGGCCAGGGGTGCTCCGGCTCGTGCTGGTAGACGAACGGCACGGCGTAGTCGATCAGCGCCTTGCCCGCCAGCTCGTCGGCGATGGCGGACAGGGCCGCCACCGCGTTGTGGCCGTCGATGCCGCTGATGACCAGGCCGTCGGCGGCGGCCGCGGCCTCGCCGAAGGTCAGCAGCGTGATGCCGGGGTGCTCGGCCAGGAACCGGCCGAACGGCGCGTTGCCCATCATGTCGGGCTCGGTGCGGGCCAGCGTGGCCTGCGGGTCACGGGTGCCGACGACCACCTCGTGGCCGAGTTCGAGCAGCTTGGCGATGTGGGCGCGGGCACCGCCACCGGTGCCGAGAACGGCAATCTTCATGGGGATTCCTCCTGGTTTGTTCCGTGCGGACAGAACCCACGCTAAGAGGATTTGAGGACAACCTGTGTCCTTTGACACGGGCATCATGGAATTCATGACGAGCGACATGACCGCCCGCATGCTGCGGTTGCTGTCCCTGCTGCAGACCCGGCGGGAGTGGTCCGGCGCCGACCTCGCCGAACGCCTCTCCGTGACCGTGCGCACCGTCCGCCGCGACATCGACCGGCTGCGCGAGCTCGGCTACCCCGTCGACAGCGCCCGCGGCCACGCCGGCGGCTACCGCCTCGCTCCCGGCGCCGACCTGCCGCCCCTGCTCCTCGACGACGACGAGGCCGTCGCCATCGCCGTCGTCCTGCGCACCGCCGCCGCAGGCAGCGGGCTGTCCGGCATCGAGGAGAGCGCCCTACAAGCCCTGGCCAAGCTCGAACAGGTCCTCCCCCGCCGCCTGCGCGGCCAGGTCGCCGCCCTGCAGAGCTCCCTCGCCGGTATCGCCTGGGAGACACGGGGACCGCGCGCCGACCCCGCGCTCCTGGCCGGCCTCGCCGTCGCCTGCCGCGACCACGAGATCATCGCCTTCGACTACACCGCCCGCCACGGCACCGCCACCCGCCGCCGGGCCGAACCCTGCCACCTGGTCGCCTCCGGCAACCTCTGGTACCTCCTCGCCCACGACTCCGACAAGGACGACTGGCGCCTGTTCCGCCTCGACCGCATCACCGACGTCACACCCACCGGCCGCCGCGTCCCGCCCCGCGCGGTCCCCGGCGACGACCCCGCCGCCTACGTCGCGGCCCGCCTCTCGGCCGCCCCCACCCGCTACCGGGCCATCGCCACCGTCCACGCCCCCGCCGACCGCATCCGCGCCCGCGCGCCGGGCCTGGCCACCCGCCTGAAGCCCGTCGACGAGCGCACCTGCCGCGTCGACGCCTCCGACGATTACCTCCCCCGCATCGCCCAGACCCTCGCCGGCCTCGACGCCGACTACGCCCTCGACGCCGACCCCGACGTCGTCGAGCACCTCCGAGCCGCCGCCCGGCGGGCCTTCAACGCGACGCGATGAACCAGCCTGCCGCGCCCTATGCGGCGCCGGCACCGGCGCCGGCGAGGAACCGGAACAGCACGGCGGCCTCTGCACGAAGCTCCGTGGCACGGTCGGCGTGCACGGGAGCCGTCAACTCGGCTGCAACGTCGAGCCGTTCCTTCGCCTCGGCCCGCACGATGTCCGCAACGCTGCGCTCGCTCAGCTCACGCCGCACCGCCTCGGTGGCGCCGGCACCGACCGGTGAGTGCTCAAGGGCCGAGCCGCGCAGCTCCGATGCGTCCACGGGCACCGCCTCGGCGTTGTCCAGCGCGGCGAGGGTCGCACGCAGGACCCTCACCGTGACCTTGTCCCGGGCGCGCATCGCTTCCGGCAGCGCTTGACGCATACGCATACGCAACGACATGCCAGCGATCGTAGGGCGGCGCCCCTGGATCGACAACGAGGTTTCCGCGCAGGCCGCATGGGCCCAAGCAGGGTGACGGACCCGCGTGAACTACCGTCCGGCCGACGGCTCGCCCAGTGCCGCCAGGACCTCGCGGACGGTGTGGTCGAAGAGCGGCCGGGGGTCGGTCAGGGCGAAGTCGAGATGGCCGAAGACCTCGACCGCCACGGCTCCGTACAGGCGGGCCCAGCAGGAGACGAAGACGTAGACGACCTCCAGCGGCACGGGTTCGCCGTCGAGGTGCTCGCGGACCTCCTCCAACTGGGCGGTCCAGGCCGGGTCCAGGCCGGTGGGCGGCCGGACGCCGCCGCGCCGCCACAGCTGGACCATCAGGCCGAGGAGGACGCCGCCGAAGCGCCAGCCGGAATCGTGCGCGACGGTCCCGGGCGTGGTGTCGGCGTCCGTGAGCGGCTTGGCGAAGAGCAGCCCGAACTCCTGGGGATGGGCGAGTGCCCAGCGGCGCAGTTCCTGGCAGGTTTCCGCCAGTTGCCGTCCCGGTTCGGAGGCCGGGTGGCGGTCGCGGGCCGTCGCCAGGGCAGTGGCCAGTTCGTCGTAGAGGGACGAGGCCAGCGCCTGGACCAGGTCCCGGTGGGCGGCGTAGTAGCGGTAGAGGCCGGGGGCCGTCATGCCCATCTCGCGGGCGATGGCCCGCAGGGTGACGGCGGCCGGCCCTTCCTCGACCAGCAGCCGCCGGCCGGTGCGCAGGATCTCGGCCAGCGCCTCTTCGCGGACGCGGTGACGGCGCCCGCCCGTGGAGGTTCCCGGAGTACTCGGCACGGTCGCCCGCCTGCCTTCCCCTTGACAAAGTTAACGCCTGTAACTTTAGCTGCTCCCGAAAGTTAACAGTGTTAGCAATGTTGGCAATCTCTTCGGGGGAGCTCCATGAAGTACGGCATCGTCCTCACCTACACGGTCACTCCGCGGTGGCTCGCGCTGTCGCGGCAAGAGCGCAACGCGATGCGAGCGGCACATCTGGAACCGGTCTTCGCCGCCTACGCGGACCGGGTGACGGCCCGGTTCTTCGACGCCGAGGCGTTCAACGGGCGGTTCTCGGACTTCGTCGTGCTGGAGACCGAGGACCTGGGCGCGTACTACTTCCTCGTCGAGGCCCTGCGCGACACACCCGTCATCAGCGAGGGCCATCTCGCCTTCGACGACGTCCTCCTGGGCGTCGAGGACGGGTTCCGGGCGTACGAGCAGGCCGGGCCGTCCCGGTGACCGCACACGCCGGATACGAGCGGCGGTGGCCGATGACGATGCTGCGGGCCACGGCCGTGCTGGTGCTCCTGGACACGCTCGCGCAGGCGGCCCTGGCCGGCCTGTTCGTCACCGGGGATCTCGACCTGCTGGCCTGGCACGCGGCCAACGCCGGTGTCCTGAGCGGGCTCACGATCCTGCAGACCGTGCTCGCGGCGGTGGTGTGGCGCCGGCTGCGCGGGCCCGGCCGGCTCGTCGCCGCGAGTGCACTGCTGGTCGGACTGGTCGGTGTGCAACGGGCGTTGGGCGAGGCGCGGGTGCTGGCCGGGCACATGCCGCTGGGGATGGCGGTCTTCGGCTGCGCAACGGCCCTGACGTACTGGGCGTTCACCTGCCGGACCGGGCTCCCTGCGGAGGTGCCCGCGTGAGCGTCCGTCATGCGAGCCGGCGCGGATTCCTCGGGCTGGCCGCCGGTGCCGGGGCGGCCATGACGGTGGGCGCGGCCGGCTGGTCCCGGCTGACGGGGGCGTCGACCGGACGCGTCCTGGCCAGCGCGGGGCCGCTGCCCGAACCGTTCGGTGTTCCGCTGCCGGTGCCGCCGGTGGCCCGGCCGGTGCGCAGCGAGCACGGCACGGACGTCTACGAGGTCGAGCAGCGCGAGGGGCGCGTAGGCATCCTGCCCGGCCGGAAGACCACGGTGTGGGGGTACGACGGGATCTTCCCCGGCCCGACCTTCACCGCTCGCTCCGGGCGCAGGACCGTGCTCCGGGTGCGCAACAGCCTGACCGTCCCCACCGTCACGCATCTGCACGGTGGCATCACGCCGCCGGATTCCGACGGCTACCCCACCGACCTGCTCCTGCCCGCCCGTTGCTCACCCGGGCAAGCGCACGAGGGCATGAAGACCGCTCACTCCGGGCGGACGACCGTCGGCTACCGCACCTACGCGTACCCGTTGCCGCAGCGGGCCGCGACGCTGTGGTACCACGACCACCGCATGGACTTCAGCGCCCCGCAGGTCTGGCGCGGCCTGGCCGGGTTCTTCCTGGTCGGAGACGCGGAAGAGGACCGGCTCCCGCTGCCCGGCGGCCGGCGCGACATCCCGCTGATGCTGTGCGACCGCTCCTTCGAGGAAGACGGTTCCTTCCGCTACCCCGCCCAGGGTCACGGCCACGACACCTTCCCCGACGGCGTGCTCGGCGACGTCCAACTCGTCAACGGCGCCCCCTGGCCCGTCCTGGAGGTGTCCGCCACCCGTTACCGCTTCCGCCTCCTCAACGCCTCCAACGCCCGCCGATACCGGCTCCAGCTGGCCGCAGCAGCAGGAGACGGTGGCGGGTACGGGCAGTTCGTCCGGATCGGCAGCGACGGCGGCCTGCTGGCCGCACCCCAGCCGCTCCACACGATCGACATGGCTCCCGGCGAACGGTGCGACGTCGTCATCGACTTCGCGGACCACCCCGTCGGCAGCCGGATCACCCTGCGCAACACGGCAGCCGAGGGCGGCATGCGCGACGTCATGCGCTTCCGCATCGTCCGCAAGGAGAAGGACGACAGCCGCATACCCGCCCGCCTGGCCGCCTCCTTCGAGAAGCTCACGCCGAGCGGGAAGATGCCGGTGCGCGCCTTCGACTTCCGCCGGACGAACACCGGTGGCAACCGGCAGATGTGGACCATCAACGGCCGACCGTTCAGCACCGACACCGTGCTGGCGTCCCCACGGCTGGGGAGCGTGGAAAGGTGGCGATTCAGCAGCGACTTCCACCACCCCGTCCACGTGCACCTGGCCCAGTTCCAGGTCGTCGCCCGGGGCGGCAGGCCACCGGCCGCCGGGGACGCCGGCTGGAAGGACACTGTGGACGTCCGCCCCTATGAGGTGGTGGAGGTCCTCGCGCGGTTCGCCGGGTACAAGGGGCGCTACATGCTGCACTGCCACAACCTCGAACACGAGGACATGGCGATGATGGCCAACTTCCGGGTCGTCTAGAGGAGATCGCTGAACCGCCCGTGACGTCCATGGCTTTTGCCAGTGCGGACGTTGCTGATCACGAACGATGTTCGGTCAATACCCGGCCGGTTCCGGTGCGTTCCCTGGTGCGGTGGTCTGCACGGGTCCGCCATTGCCGCCGTGCCGGGTAGCGCTATCCGACGGTGCCGACCAGCAGGCCGCCGAGCAGCGGACCGACGGCCATGGTGATGCCCTGGACCGCGCTCCAGACGCCGATGGCGCGGGCGCGTTCGCGGCGGTCGGTGAAGACGTTGGTGATGATCGCCATGGCGACCGGGGTGAGCATGCAGCCGCCGACGGCCTGCAGAGCGCGGAAGGCGATCAGCCGGCCGAGGGTGGGGGCGAGGGAGCACAGCAGGGAGGCGGCCGTGAACAGGGCGAGCCCTGCGCGGAAAACGCGGCGGCGGCCTATGCGGTCACCGGCCGAACCGGCGAGCAGCAGCAGCGAGAAGAGCATGACGAGGTAGGTGTCAACGGTCCACTGCAGCCCGGCGGTCGAGGCACCGAAGTCGTGCTGGACGGCCGGCAGCGCGGTGTTCAAGGCGGTGTTGTCGAGGCTGACGAGGAACAGGGCCGAGCAGCAGACGGCAAGGACCAGCAGCTGCTGCCTCGGGGACAGCTCGGACACGGAATCACCTTGGGGAAGATCGGCCGGGGACGGGGTACGGGAGACAACAGGGAAAGCGGCGGTGCACCGGCCCGGGGCGGTGCACCGCCCCGGCACAGCGGACTCAGGCAGTGGGGGTGCCGGCGACGCGGCGTTCGCCGCCGTTGCGCTCCTGCCAGAACCGGTAGACCTCGACGGCCTCGTCACACGGCTCGTAGTGCATGGGCAGCCGGCGGTCCTGCCACGGCTTGGCGAACTCTTCGTAGAAGGTGCCCAGTTCGAAGTACTTGCGGTCGTCGATGTAGTGCGGCTCGTAGGCGTCGCGGGTGGTGAGGAAGACGACCTCGTCCGGGGAGCAGTAGTAGAGCGAGCCCAGGCACATCGGGCAGGGGTGGGCGAGCACGTAGACGGTGGTGCCGGTCAGGTGCTCGGTGCCGAGCTTGGTGCAGGCCTCGCGGATGGCGAGGATCTCCGCGTGGGCGGTGGGGTCGCCGGTCTGGGCGACCTTGTTGGGGCTCTCGGCGAGGATCTCGCCGTCCTTGACGATGACGGTCGCGAACGGGCGGCCGCCCTCGGCGACGTTCTGCCGGGCGAGGTCGATGGTGCGCTGGACGAAATCCATGAAGGGGCCTTTCTGGCGAAGCGGGAAGGGGATGAAAGGGAGGGCGGGGCCCCGCGCCCCGTAAGGGGCGCGGGGCTGTTGACATATGCGGCTCCGCCGCGTGGGCGCG
>NZ_JBSFWU010000026.1:0-79051 GCF_053594995.1 Streptomyces sp. NPDC002536 | reverse complement strand
GCGACTTCGTAGGAGACCGCGAAGTCCTCCGTGGTCTCACCGAAGTTCCAGCCGGCCCGGAACCCCCCAGCCGGAACTTCACGAGTAGTGAGGCCCCGCCCGGCCCGGAGTGCGGATCCTGTGCCGTCCGGCTGTGGACATCTGCCTGTGGACATCCGTCTGGCCGCGTGCCTAAAATTTTGGCCGTGCGGTCAGAAAATCAACCTGATGGTCAAACGAAGTCGGACGCGGAGCGTTCCTTCATCGAGCAGGCACGGCGGGCGCAGATCATCGACGCCGCGGTGGAGACGCTCGCCGAACACGGTTTCGCCAAGGCGTCATTGGCGCGGATCGCGCAGCGGGCGGGGATCAGCAAGGGGGTGATCTCGTACCACTTCGCGGGGAAGGAGGAACTGCTCGAACGCCTGGTGGAACAGGTCTACGAGCGGCTGGGGGCGTTCCTGGCACCGCGGCTGACGGCGCAGCCGGATGTGGCGGAGCGGCTGCGCACTTATGTGGAGTCGCTGGCCGAGTACATGCGGGATCACCGGGTCCAGCTGGAGGCGCTGGGGGAGGTGTTCAACAACGTACGTGACGCGGAAGGGGCGTTGCGCTACGGGGTGGCATCGAGCGAGCCGTTGTACCGGTTCCTGGAGGAGACGTTCCGGGAGGGGCAGGAGAGCGGGGCGTTCCGTGCGTTCGACGTGCGGGTGATGGCGGTGACCCTCCAGTCCGGGATCGACGCGATGTTCGCCTACTGGGGCGTGCATCCCGATCACGATCTGGAGGCGCACGCCGGGGAGTTGGCGGATCTGTTCCTGCATGCGATGCGGGGGACGGGGGATGTGTGATGACGGAGTTGTCGGCGGCGCCTGAGGTGTCGGCGGGGACGGGGCGGGACGAGCGGTTGCCGTATGTGGACAACCTGCGGGTCGCGCTGACGGTGCTGGTGGTGCTGCACCATGTGGCCGTGACCTATGGGGACTTCCCGGTCTGGTACTACACGGAGAAGGCCGAGGATCCGTCCGGGAAGGTCCTGGACGTCTTCGTCATCCTCAACCAGGCGTTCTTCATGGGGTTCTTCTTCATGATCGCCGGTTACTTCACGCCGGGCTCGTACGGACGGAAGGGCCCGCGGCCCTTCCTGCGGGACCGCTGGAAGCGGCTGGGGATCCCGCTGCTGGCCTTTTTGCTGCTGATCCGGCCGATGGTGAACTTCGACTCCTTCGGCGCCGTGCGGGAGATGTTCGCGGAGTCGGGACACGGGCTGCCCTACTGGGTGTTCTACCTGGTGACGTGGGACGCGGGCCCGATGTGGTTCGTGGAGGTGCTGCTGCTGCTCGCAGTGGTGTACGTCCGGGTACGGCGGCGCCGGCCGTCCGTCCCCGCGGTCACGGGGGTGCTGCGGGGGCGGTCGGTGGTGGCGTTCGGGGCCGGACTGACGGTCGCCACCTATGCGTGGCGGATTGCCGTCCCCGCTGGGACGTACGTCCCTGTGCTCGGTCTGCCGACGCCCAACTACCTGCCGCAGTACGCGAGTTTCTTCGCATTGGGAGTGCTGGCGTGGCGGCGGGGATGGGCGGCATCGCTCTCCCGCCGCGCGGGGCGCCTCGGCTTCGCCGTCGCCGCCGCGGCGACGGCCGGGTACGCCCCGGTGGCGATCCTGTCCCCGCAGCGGGCGCTGGACGGCCGGGGGACGTGGCAGTCGCTCGCTGCGGCGGGGTGGGAGTCGGTGTTCGCGATCGGGATGGTGATCGGGCTGGCCGTGCTCTTCCGGGAGCGGCTCGGTCGGCAGGGGCCGCGGAGCGTGTTCCTCTCGCGGCACGCGTTCGCGGTGTATCTCACGCATCCGGTGGTGCTGGTGGGGCTGGGCCATGGTTTCCGGTGGCTGGACGCGCCGGCGGTGGTGAAGTTCGCCATCACGGGGGCGCTGGCGTTGCCGCTGTGCTGGGGGTTGGCGTGGGCGGTCCGTCGACTGCCGCGGGCGGACCGGGTGCTGTAAGCCCTTGTACAGCCCGCCGCGGCTACGTACACGATCGCGGCCGGCACGTCCCGGTCACCGTGTCGGCGGCGGCTGGCAGTCTGTCGGATACGTCAAATGAGATGACCTGTAGAGGCCGGCGTTGCTGTGTCGGTCGGGAAGGCACGCCCGTGCTCACGGTAGCCAACGAGGACGCGAACCCCATCGGGTCGACGTTCACCACTGTCCGGCTGCGGACCAAGGTCATCTGCGGCGCCGGCTCCGAACTCGGCCGGTTCGTCGAACGCCCCGAGGCGGCCGCGACATGAGCAACTTCGCATCCCAGGCCATCAGCACCAGGCGGCTGGACCTGCTGCCGCTGCACGTCGAGCACGCCGAGGAGATGGCCGCCGTCCTGTCCGACCCGGTCCTGCACGCCTTCATCGGCGGCACTCCGGACACCCCGCAAGCTCTGCGCTCGCGCTATCAGCGTGTGACCGCAGGCTCTCCCGACCCGGCCGTCTCCTGGCTGAACTGGGTGATCCGGCTCCGTGACGAGTCCTGTCTGACAGGCACCGTCCAGGCGACGGTCAGCCCCTCCGGCCACGGCCACGGCCACGACCATGTCGCCGAGATCGCCTGGGTGGTGGGGATCCCGTGGCAGGGGAGAGGCATCGCCACCGAAGCGGCCCGAGGACTCGTCGACTGGCTCGGCCGGCAGCCGGTGCACACCGTCATCGCCCACATCCACCCCGAACACCGGGCATCCGCCGCCGTCGCCACTGCCGCAGGGCTCATACCCACCCACGAATGGCACGAAGACGAGATCCGATGGCACCGAAGGATCAAGCAATAACGTGAACGATCCACAGTTCTTGACTCATCACTCTCCCCGAACTGTGGGTGGGCTCCCGGTCGTTGTGAGCAAACACCGCCTGCAAACATCTGGTTCCGCACTACCGTGCTGCCATCACTGCTCCGACCCGCAGAAGGAGGCGCAGCCACGTGGGCAAGCACGGTGACGGCAAAGGCGGCGAGGAAGGCGACAAGCAGCAGTCGCCCCGTGAGAGCGACGGGCAGTGGAAAAGGCCCGTGACCGACCCGCCGAAGAAGAAACCCGGTAGATGAGTACTCCCGAGCGACTCGTTCAGATCCTCACGCACAAGGGATCGCTCCCGCCTGCATCGCCCTGGGCCGGCTCCGTCGCCCAGGTGTGGCGGGAGCACTTTCTTCCCGACACCTTCGAGGCCAACGACCGTACCTTCGACCGCAATCGCGACCCGAAGCGGTGGGCCTGGGCCGTCTACGCCGACCTCCCTCTGGTCACCCAGATCAATCAGGGCCAGGATCTCGGCGAGGACGTCTACGAATTTCCGACCTCGTCCAGCTCCATGCCGACGGTCATGCTCCAGATGCTCGAGCTCCTCGACGTCCACGAGGGCAACACCGTCTTCGAGGCGGGCGCCGGCACCGGCTACAACGCGGCCTGGCTCTGTCATCGCCTCGGATCCGAGCGCGTGACGACCATGGACGTCGACCCGGGCATCACCAAACAGGCCGAAACTAACTTGAACCGGGCCGGGTTCACCCCGCGGGTCCTGTGCGGGAACGCCGAAGACGGCTCACCGGACGGCGGTCCGTACAACCGGGTGATCGCGACGTTCACTGTCGCGGACATCCCCTACGCCTGGGTCGAGCAGGCCACCGAGAGCGGCCGCATCGTCGCCCCGTGGGGTGGAGGAATCCACCACTACAGCTTCGCAGTCCTCGACGTGCGCGATGGCCGGGCCTCCGGGCGCTTCGTCGGCTACCCCGCCTTCATGCGCACCCGCACCCAACCCGCCCAAGGGGGACGGCTGCGCGACTTCTACCACCATGAGGACGACGCCACCCCCGGCCGCACTGACGTGTCCCCCCGCGACATCAGCGGCGACGCCGACGCCCTCTTCTGGATCGACACCGCCGTCCGTGACGCCTGGCACCACGTCGGCGAGGCCGACGACGGCTCCGAGGAAGCCACCCTCTGGCTGTTCTCCGCCGACCACGCTTCCTGGGCCACCGCCGAGTACGTCCCGGGGCAGGCCGCCTATGAGGTCGAGCAGTACGGGCCCCGACGGCTGTGGGACGAGGTCGAAGCCGCCTACCGGAAGTGGGTGGACAACGGCCGCCCGGAACGCGACCGCGCCGGGCTCACGGTGACCCGCGACGGACAACACGTATGGCTGGACCGCGAGGACAACATCATCGGCACGGTACCGACGGCTCGGGAGCGACCCGAACCGCGGTGAGAGTCACCCACCGGATTCCCTCTCCCCGGCCGCCTTGCTGCCCGCGTTCACAAGTCGACGAACTGGCCCACCACCGCGACTTGCAAGTTGTCGGCCGTCGTCGCACTGGCGGTGACAATGCCCTCCTCACCTCTGGGAACGCTGGTGTCCGGGCAGCCGCGGCTGCCCGGACTCGTTCGACGATTCGGTTATGACGGTCGGCTCTCAGCCCGCGGGGTGCAAACCCGCCCGGCCCGCACAGGACAGAAGGACGGCGGGGCAGCAACCCATGCACCGCATCCGATAGCACGGCTGCAGGACGGCAGTGGCACGCTGATGGACAGTACTGCCGCTCCGGAATGAATCGATCACCGGTGGGGTTCGGGCAGACAGCGTTCGCATCCCACCGAAAGGCGCACCACATGTCCACCGCCCCCACTACCCCGCTCACCGGCCGCCGTGTCGTCATCGTCGGCGGCGGCTCGGGCATCGGCCTGGAAGTTGCTCGCCTGGCCATCGCCGGCGGCGCGCTCGTCACGATCGGCGGACGCAACGCCGGGAAGCTGGCAGCAGCCGCACAATCGCTCGGGGAACGAGCCGACTGGGGCGTGGTCGACACCACCGACCAGGAATCACTGGCAGCTTTCTTCGCAGACATCGACCGCATCGACCATCTCTTCACCCCGGCCGCCTCCTACCAGGTCGGCCCCATGCGGGAGTTGACCGACAGTCAGGCTGCCAGCCCCTTCGTGTCGAAGTTCTGGGGGCAGTACCACACCGTCAAGCATGCGGCCGCGAAGCTGACAGCGGATGCCTCCATCGTGCTGATGTCCGGCGCCGCGAGTGTCCGTCCTCCGGCCGCCGCGCCCGCCTACGTGGCCTGCAACGCCGCGGTCGAGGGACTCGGACGCGGACTCGCAGTGGAACTCGCGCCTGTCCGTGTCAACGTCGTCTCACCCGGCACCGTCGACGGCAGCCTCTGGGCACAACGCCCCGCCGAGGCCCGGGAAGAAAGCTTCGCGCAGTACAGCCGGGACGCCCTGCTGCACCGGCCCGGCACCGAACGCGAAATCGCCGACACCGTGCTCTTCCTGTTCACCAACACCTTCATGACCGGCTCGACGCTCTACCCCGACGGCGGCTACACCCTCCGCTAGCTAGCCGCCCGGCATGGAACCCACCTGGTCGGCCGGCGGCGCCTGGATGTCCGCCGGCACGCCCCAGTCGGTGTACTTCACCTTGGTGGCCATCGGGCCGTACTGCGGCAGTGTCACCGTGCTGGCGTTCTGCACGGGCAGGTTGGCCTCGTCCACCCATATCTGGCTGGTCACCGTGCTGACGCCGGATTGCGCCAGTGCCAGGAGGGACTGCTTGACCACGTCGCTGGTGGCGGCGTCCGCTGCGGCCCGCACGTCGTAGGCGATGTCGGTGCGGGTGGTCGGCTTCCCGTCAACCTGTTCTCTCGCTGTGCCGACGATCTGTGCGCCCGGCGGCACCGTTGCGTCCGCATCCACGGAGTGCTGCAGCCGCTTCATCGACTCGGCCAGCATCGCGGACATCGGGTTCTTGCTGTCCGCTCCGAGCTTGGCCCACGGCTTGCCGCCGGGCAGCCGCAGCATGTCTGGCATAGAGAGGTAGGCACTTTCGGGCAGCACGATCATGCGGGCCGTCCACTGTGTGCCCTGTGCGCTGGTGACCACAGAGCAGTCCATGGCGACCGCGGCAGACCGCAGGCGCATCAGGCATTCCTCGCCGGTCGTCCTCACGCTGCCCATGCTCACCTGCGCGGTGAGCTTGACGCTGCCCTTGCCTGCCATGGCCTTCTTGACCGCGGCGCTGAGCGCGGCGGCCCCGCCGTCGGGCTCAGCCGGACCGGGCGGCTTCGCCGAGCCGTCACCGGAGACCACCGTGGAGATCCAGGTCGCGACCCGCGCGCCGATGGCGCCCGCGTGGAGGATCTCCTGTTGGGAGGCCGAGTTCAACAGCTTGCGGTTGCGCTGGTCCAGCGCCGCCAGGCAGTCCGCGCTGCCTTTGTCGGCCTGCGTGAGGAATGCCGTCCACAGTCGTTGCGCCTGCGGGTCGGGGACGCGGAAATAACCGTGGGCTTCCCGGGTGAGTTGGCCGAGGTCCGCGCACAGCGGGCGCAGCCTGGACAGAACGCCATCGGGGTTGTCCGGGTCAGCGGATGTCGCGGCGTCCTGCAGCACCTTGCCCATGCCGCCCATGATCCGGCCGAGACGGTAGCCGGCGAGATCATGGCCGCCGTACTTCCACCACGCGGCCACTTGCAGTTTCTTGATCTGGGGTGGGGCCGACGCCTGGTCGACCGGGGCGGGCAGTTGCGCGTGGGCGTCGGCGGGCGCCGGCGAGGGTTGCCCCGTGTGGAGTGCTTCCTGGGCCACGGCGATGCCCACGGCGGTGGCGCAGAGCAAGCCGACTCCGGCACAGCGGACGGCCAGCCGCGTGCCCGTCACACCTGCGGGGGCTGCGGCCTGCTGGGGTGTGGTGCCGCGCCGCCACCAGGTCCGGACCGCCGCCCCGATGGCGGCAGCCAGGACCGCGGTGGCCGCGCCGAGCACGAGGGCCGTGCCCAGAATGGGCTGCGCGTCCCGCCATGCCTCAACGGGCCGCCATTGGCAGGACGGTTGCAGGACGGCCAGCGACGGGACGCACCCGTCCAGCGAGGTGAGCGCAAACATCCCGCAGTACCCGGTCACCACGGCCGTCCCCGCCGCGACGAGAGCCAAGGCCAGCCGGTGGCCGCGGGCCGCGATGCTCGCGGCCGCCGCGGCGACGGCCGCAGCCATCGTCAGGGCCACCAGCCCCCATCCCTCGAAGATCATGTATTCGACGCCGCGCAGCCCGAGCGGCGGTTGCCAGGTGTGCGTCCATGCCATCACACCGACGACCACAGCCCAGCCCACCGCCCCGCCCGCCAGACCGGGCCACACGGCGCGACGCAGTGGCGGCGGCGCTTCCCAGGGCACGGACACGTCCGCGTCGTCCCGCACGGCGCCGCGAGCCCATCGAGGCGCGCCGACGGCCGGCCGGGCAAGCTGGGCGAGCAGGGGCACAACCCACATCGCCGCTGCCGCAGTTGGGACCAGGGGCAGCTCCGCCGTCGAGCCCAGCACCGACCACACCCCGGCGATCACCGACAGCGCGGCGGCGTGCTCTGCGACCTGCCCAGGCGGCTGCCCCTGCGTCAGCGCGTCGCGCATCGCTGAGACGTTGAAGGGCCATTGGAAGGCCAGCTCCACGCCGGTCTGCTGCCACCAGGAGAACCACCCGGACAACACCAGGAAGGCGCCGGCCAAGGCAATCAGCATCGCGGTCCGGCTACCGCCTCCCCGCCACGCCCGCAGCCACAACTGGGCGCACCGCGTGGTCCACAATGCGAACACCACACCGGCGAGCACCGGCAGCAGCAGCGCCTCGGGCTGGTTGGGCAGCCACTCCAACACCGTGACGCGGTCGGCGCCGAACTCCGCCACCGCCATCCCGACTCCCAACCACAGCCCGGCCCGCACCCCGGAGGACACCCGGCTCCCGGTGACCATGGCGTGGGCGACGGCCCGGCATAACACGGTCCCGGCCACCGCGGTGACCAACGCCGCTGCGACCAACGCGATCGCCCCGGAGGTCCAGGCACTCACCAGGTTGAACTGTCCCAGGTAGTCCCACATCTGGGAGTTGATCACGATGGCGGCGGCCCCGGTGAGGAACATCGACAGCGGGCTCGCGCCGAACAACTGCGCCGGGTCGTCCAGGCTCGCCCGGCGCAGATCCCATCGCGGGTGGGTTCGCCACAACTCGACGAACGAGCCGACCGCCCGCCGCAACGCGCCACCGGCACGGTCGGCGACCGGGATCGCCCAGCCCCGGGGGTCCGCGCCCCAGCGCACCGCGGCCAGGTCCGCATAGACTTCCCGGCTGCGCAGCACATCCGCCCGCGCGAGGTACACCAGCGGCACCAGCAACACCGGCAGCAGCAGGTTCCTGGTCGCGACCGGCCCCAGGCCGGGCCAGAACGGCGACCCCAGGCCGTCGATGAGGCCGTAGGCGGTCCAGGCCAGGTAGGGCGCGAGCGCCAGGACGAGGAACGCTCGCCACAGGGCGACCGTGGTGTAGGCGATGGTGACATCGCGGTTGCGGACATGGGCCAGTTCATGCAGCAGCACGGCCCGGAAGCCCTCGGGGTCGGCAGCCCTGCGGGCGAGCAGGCCTGCGTGCAGGCACACCGTGGCGCGCCGGTCGCGGCCGAACACCACCGCCCCGGCCGAGATCGCCGCGGGGTCGACGACGAACCGTGGCGTGCGGGCCAGGCCGGCCACGTCGACCAGGTCCGCCAGCTGCCGCCGGAACTCGCCGTCGTGGTCGACCAGGTCCAGCGGGACGACCCGGCCACGCCGCGTCTTCCACGCCGGCAGTCCGACGAACAGCACGCCGGCCACCACCAGCAGCAGGACCGGCCACGCCAGGCCCAGCCACCACGGTAGCGACGAGTTGAAGCGTGCTTCGCAGGCGTCGTACGCGTCGGACTGGGTGATGACGCTGGCCGACGTGGCCGCCACTGTGCCCTGGTTGGGATCCGCCCCGGCGGCCAGCAGGCAGCCCAGCCCATTCGACCTGTTCAAGCCGGACAGCACCCCGACGATCATCATGCTGCTGGCCACCACCATGAGCACCAGCAGCAGGACGAACCGCATCGTGGTGCCCGCGCTCATCGCCCGCTCGTCCACCCTGGGCCGGGCGGGGGCCGTGCTCGTCACCCTTCGCCCGCGGGTGACGTGCGTTCGCCGAGATCCGGCGGGTCATCGTCCGGCACCGCCAGCCGGGCCACCACCGCGTCGGCGACTGCCACCGCCTGCTCCTGCGCGAGGCCCCGCCGCGCGGCCATCTCCAGCATGGCCCGCCGCACCTCGCCCAACTGCGCGGGGGTCAACGGCGGTACCACGGTGGATGCGGTCGGGCGTCGCAAGACCTTGCGCAGCACAGCTTTCGCTCCCTTCGACGCGCCACCCACCGCGCTGTCCGCGATCCGCTTGGCTGCCTGGTCCACTCCTAGCCACACCACCGGGGTCACCAACACCGCGACCTCGTCCAGACCGAAGCCCAGTGGCTCCCGCCGACGGCTCCGCCGTCGTAACCGCTGTAAGACAGTCGCGTCGTCGAACCCGGCCAGCGCGTCCACGACGGGCAACTCCTCAGCGGCCACCTCCGCCACGACATCGTGGACCACATCACGCACCCTGGCCGCGCCCACGCCGACCCCACCCTCATCCGGCGACGCTGTTCCCGACCTCAAAGCAGCCCCCTGCCGTCGCACACCGCTATCGACAACACGCAGTGAGCCTCACACCTTGGCCCCACGGGCCCCGGTGGCGCAACACCCAAACAGATGGCCTGAGTTCGACGCAGTTCGGCCTGTATGGAGGCAACGTAGAGGAGAAACTCGCCTCGTACGTCGAGGCGATGGGATGGCCGGGGAGAACAACGACCAGGTGCTGGTCGGGCCGGCGGTCGACGGTGCACGCGGGCGTCTTCCTCTGGTTCTGACGCACTCTCATGCCGTGACGCGGGCGGTCTGCGATCCGTGCTTCCGCGCAAACCCGCCTTGTGGATGCATCAACAGCTGGGCATGTTCATTGCCGGGAGAGCCGGCACGAGGGCTGCGCTGCCTCGGTGTGGTGGGCGGCGCCGATATGCCGGGCACGGACCGGCCGGCCATGTGGGTGCTGGCGCACACGCCCGGGTTCCGCGACATGGGGCGGGTCCTGTGCCAGGAGTTCCGCTGACGCGCAGGGTGGGGGCGTCGGCGATATGGTGGGACCGGAAGTCGTTTTCTGCCGGTATTTCCGCTGGTGAATCAGCAGGACGCCGCCCTCACCCTCAGGAGGGGCCGTGGCTACAGGCAAGGTCAAGTGGTTCAACGCCGAAAAGGGATTCGGCTTTATCGAGCAGGACGATGGCGGCGCCGACGTCTTCGTCCACTTCTCGGCGATCGAGGCAGGCCCGGGCTCGTACCGCTCCCTGGAAGAGAACCAGAAGGTGGAGTACGACGTCACCCAGGGCCAGAAGGGGCTGCAGGCCGAGAACGTCAAGCCGCTCTGAGCATCCCGTTACCGAGGGGCTGGGAGGACGCGATGACCCATCGGCATACCTTGAGCGTGCTCGACTGGCACGACGACGGGTCCTCCACCTCGTCCGTCTGGGTCGTCAGCGCCGATGAGCGCGAACGTGTCAGGGATTTCCTGGGGCGCGGCCCGGACATGGAGGGCGTCGTCACCCCGGAACAGGCGGATGAGGCAAGGACGATCACACGGACCTGGCTGACTTGCGCCAATGAGGACTCCCCGGCCTGACCGCCACGCCCTGGGCATGCGCCTTTCGCCTCGTAGCGGGGGAAGGCGCATGCCCAGGGCGTGTCCGGCGGATCATGTGACGTCTCGCCCTGGACGGTATACGAGCGGCACAGGCGTTGGTCGGCGGACGGCACGCGGGACGAGGTCTACGCGGCCGTCCTGGCCGATGCGGATACCGAGGGCCGCATCGACTGGTCGATGGTGAGCGTGGATTCCACCACCTGCCGGGCCCACCAGCACACCGCGGGATTCTTCGTCCGGGGGGTCTGGGGCGTACGTGCGGGCGGGCTCCTGGGTCAGGGAGCGGCGGTCTACCGAGGTGCGTCGGGATACGCGGCGGTCGCGCGGATTTCGACGAGGAGTCCGGGGCTGGCGAGGCCGCTGACCCCGATGATCGTCCAGGTCGGGTAGGGCGCTTTGACGAGGCGCTGTTTGGCCTCGATGAAGCCGGGCAGGTGCTGGCGGATGTCGACGTGGTAGCTGGTGACGTCGACGAGGGCGGAGGTGTCGAGGTTCTCCAGTCGAAGGATTTCTTCGATCTTCAAGATGGCGATCTCGGTCTGCTCTTCGATGGTGTTCGGGATGGTTCCGTCGGCGCGGCGACCGATCGTTCCGGCGATGAACAACAGGCCGTGCGCGCGGACTGCGGCGGAATAGCCGAAGCTTGCGAAGGCGCTGGTGGTTTGCCCGAAGACCGGGTTGTCCTCAGGGACTTCGACGGTGTGGACGGTCATTGTGGTGCTTCCTTTTCCTTGTTGACGGGGTCGTGGAGTCAGTTGCCCCAGCGGGACGAACGGCAGGCGTGCTCCAGCCGGGTCCGGCCGAAGGTCTCGCGTTCGCGGAGTAATTCGCCGGGGATCGCGTACCGGGGTGCGTTCTTCGGGTTTTTCGCGGCCTGCGCGACGATCGCGTCGGTGAGTGAGCGGACCATGTCCAGCCGTGGATAGGCGGCGTGCACGGCGTCGGCCTGCTCGTCGGTGACGGCGTCGACGTGGTCGGCGCCCAGTGGGCCGCCGAAGTCGAGGGCGACGCCTTCGCGGACGAGTACGCACAGCGTGCCGCGGCGTTCCGCGATGCCCGGGGAGGTGTGCAGGGCGATGGCTTGCCAGACCTGGTCGGTGTCGGCTGCGGGTACTCCGTGCTCGATCAGGAATGCGGCGGCGCGGTCGGCGCCTTCGACCTCGAACCGCTGGCTGTGCGGGCCGTCCGAGGCCACGCCGAGGTCGTGCATCGCGCACGCGGCGAACAACAGGTCGTCGTGGTAGTCGTGGCCGACGGTCAGGCCGAGGCGGCCGGCAACCAGCCGGGCGAACAGGTAGCTGCGGATGCTGTGGTTGAAGACGGACGGCGTTTCCACCGGTCGGATGAGGTTCATGACGGCGTCGGCAAGTGGTGTGCCGGGCAGCGTGATCGGTTCGGCGGTCGCCTCGTGAGTAGGTCCGGTCATGTCTTCAGCCTGGCCGCGACCGCCCTGACCTGGTGAGAGGCAAAGTTTCCCAACTTCGTTAGAATCCTGCCATGGCAGTGCATCGAGTCGCGGTCCTGGCGCTGGACGGGGTCACCCCACTCGACCTGGCGATCCCGACACAGATCTTCACCACCCGGTCGGAAACCCCCTACGAGATGACCCTGTGCGCGCTGGAGGCGAAGGTGGCCACCACCGCGGGCTTCGCACTGGTCGCCGACGGGGGCCTGGAACAGGTGCGCACCGCCGACACCGTGATCGTGCCGGGATTCGAACCGACCCTCCCGTTGCCCGACGCCGTACTCGATGCACTGGCCGAAGCTCGCGACCGGGGCAAGCGTGTGGTGTCGATCTGCACGGGCGCGTTCGCGCTGGCCGCGGCAGGCGTACTGGACGGGCTGCACGCCACGACCCACTGGAAGCACATCGACGAGTTCGAGCGGGGGTTCCCGGCCGTCACGGTCGACCGCGACGTGCTCTACGTCGACGAGGGCGACGTGCTCACCTCGGCCGGGGTGTGCTGCGGCATCGACCTGTGCCTGCATATTGTGCGCCGCGACCTGGGCGCGGAGGCGGCCAACCAGATCGCCCGCAGCCTGGTCGCCGCCCCCCACCGAGACGGCGGGCAGGCCCAGTACGTGCCGGCTCCCGTCGCGGTGGCCGGTCAGGCGTCGCTGTCCGGTACCCGTGGATGGGCCTTGGACCGGCTCGGCGAGCCGCTCACGCTGCGCGTGCTTGCCCGGCACGCGGGCCTCTCGCAGCGCACCTTCATGCGCCGGTTCAGCGAGGAGACGGGCACGACCCCGTTGCAGTGGCTGCTCAACGCCCGGCTCGGCAGGGCGCGGGAACTGCTGGAAACCACGGACCACTCGGTGGAACAGGTGGCGCGGGACTGCGGGCTGGGCACGGCAGCCAACCTGCGGCTGCACTTCCGGCGCGCACTGGACACCACCCCCACTGCCTACCGCCGCACCTTCACACGCTCGACGTCGCCAGCAGTCCCGCGCTCGGACTGAGAATGGCCACCACGACACCGAAGGGTTTCGGAGGCGGGTCGCTGTCGTCCAAGTTGCCGAGCAGACAAGGAGAAGCGTTGAACCCGAGCCGTCACGAGAACGTGCTCGTGCTCGTGTCGCAGAGCGTCTCCGGCCTGGTCCGGGCGGCGAGATCGCAGCGGGCAGTAGCCGGCCAGGTCAAGCTTGGCGAGCCTGGTGTCGACCTGATACGAAATGAACCTCAGTCATCGACGTCTGTACCGGTCAGGAGGCTTCTGCGGGTTGTAGGGAGACGTCGTAGCCGAGGTGCTTCAGCTGGTTCACGAGTCGGCGGGTGGCTCGGGTCTTGCCGGTGAGTTCGAGGAAGTAGTCGCCGCCGAGATCGGCGTGGGGCACGTCGTGGGTGAGCATGTGCCAGATGGCGATCAGGATCGAGTGCTGCAGAGCGACCAGGGCCCGGCGTTTGCCGCGGCAGGTCACGAGCCGTCGAGCGGGCGGCGAGGTAGGTGAGGGAGCTCATCCCCATGCGGGAGAAGGGGAAGAGCTGGAAGGCTTCCCGCAAGGACGGCTTCCACGTGCTCCGGCACACCTACGCCTCGGCCATCCTCGAAGCTGGCGAATCCGTCGTCACCCTCGCCCGATGACTCGGCCACTCCAGCCCGACCATCACCCTCGACCACTACGCCTACTTCATGCCCGAGGTGGGTGGCAGGGGCCGAGCTGCGATCGACGCAATGCTCGGTGTGGTCCCTGAATTCGTCGCAGAGAACCTGGTCCTTGTCTGAGAACGGGTGGCACAGCACATGCTGTGCCACCCGTTCTCGTTGGTGCGTCGCGGAGTGTGTGTCATGCCGCTCGACGCCACGGCAAGCGGGAGCCTCTCGTGGGCAGCGCGAGCAGTTCGTGCAGGGGTCTGCCCTTGTGGGCCCAACGGTCCAGCCGGTCGCGGTCCACCCACCGCACGCCATGGCGGTCGCCCCAAGCCATGGCGTCGTGGGTGAACGAGCCGTTGGTGATGATGACAGCGTGGTCTGCCTTGTGCACGGGACCCGCTGTGCCCTTCACCTGGTACATCACCGATGAGCCGACCTTGCCTCCGACGCGTGTGTGTTTGGCCTGCACCACGATCCGCCCGAAGGGCGTTCGGACGCCGATCACGTCGGCGGCCTGGTCCCCGGCCCGGCCCACCTTCCTGGCCGCCCAGCCGTCGCGGACGAGAAGGTCGCGCAGCGCGTACTCGAACTGCCCGTCGTCCATCGCATCGAACTCCGCCAGGGTGATGCGCAGACGAGCCAGCCGTTCGCTGTCCGCGCGATCCCGACCGTGGCCCCGTACCCGGAGGCCGGCCACGGCGACGGCCAAGGCGAAGAGGGCCAGGACCAGCAGCGGCCAGGCCGCAGCGACCCTCGTCATCAGGTTCGATGCGGCCTGCGCCAGGGCGACCATGACCGCGAGGGCCACGGCTGCCGCACCCAGGGCGTCCATGGTGCTGCGCGGTCGCCACTGGAGCCTTCGCCACGGTCGGGCTGTCACTGCCCGCCCGCCGGCGCGGAGACGGCAGGCTTCGGGGCAGGCTGCTGCTCGGAGTCGCTGTCGCCGAACCCGAAGATCTGACCCCAGAGCCATACCACCGCACACAAGCCGGCCACGGCCCAGACGCTCAGCCCCTTGGCGGACTTCGGCCCTGGCTTGCGGCGGAGGTGACTTCGTACGCGCACGTATCCGTCCGGAACCTTCGGCATGCTGCGTCCCCTCCCTATCGGTCCGCGCTTCGCGGACCTCCAGTTCGGTTGTAGCGGTGCCCACTGACAGAACCTGATGCACCGTCATGATCGAGCGGGAGGTAAGGGTGCAAGTCGGCCATGCCTTCGCGAGTGTCTACCGACCCTCGCGGTCCTCTAGTCTGCGCCGAGGCCTTCCCGCGGGCGCCGCGCTGCGGATACGCAAAGCGTTCCGAATGTCCTGTTCCCGTGGAGTGCGGCGAGCAGCGACTGCGCCGGGCGCCGCCCCTCGATGAGGTGGTGGAGGTGCTGAACCCGGTCGGCCCGCTGCCGTGCATTCTCCCCAGGCAGGATCCGCGCAGCCCACGACCTGCTGCGCGACAAGTTCCGACAAAGCTGCTGGACCCTCACGCAAGATCGAGGCGGGAGAGTTTGTCATCACCCGAGAGCCAAGCGCCGTAGCCCATCCATTCTGAAATGATCAATCTGCCGTCTGGGAGTAATCATTCCTCAGTGTCGAGGGTAGGTTGGGGGCTCTTCTCTCACAGCTGGTGCTGCCGTGTGACTGGTGGGCGAGCTGCTCCATGACCGCCGCCTCGCGTAGCTCCAACAGGAACATCCGAGGGGTCAGTCTTGCCGGACCTAACAATCTTGCGGCGGCGCTCCATCACTTGCCAGCGCTGACGTCGGTGTTCGAGGACGGCTTTCCACAGCTCCAGGCGATGGCGAGAGTCCCTCGGTAAGGTGAAGCGGAGGACTCCGAGGACAAGGACAGCCACCAACACGGATACGGAGCCTGGGTGGTCTGTGAGGACTGGCACGGATCAGCCCTTCCCGTCGCACAGGTCGAGCGAGGCGGTGCCCAACGTCACCCGGTAGGAGTCACCGTTGCGGGAAAATGCCGCGCCCTTGATTCCGGCCTCCCAGTGGGTCAGGGCCAGAGCCAGGTCGCGGGGTTCTGGATGGCCGGTCCAGCGGAACGCCCATGAATCACCAGCGCCCCAGAGCCGGCGTACGGCACCGTGCCGCATCACATCCGGTTCCCTCCTGTGCTCGGGTTCAGAGCGCTCCAGGGGATCCCAGGACAAACTGGTCGCCCAGCGACCGCGTCGGTCCACCAGGTTGTAGCGGGAGACGAGGCCGGCCAGCAGTGTGGTGGCGTTCACCGAGATCGGCGGGGTCGCAGCCAGTTCGCGGCGCTCGTGCGCGGTGAGGCTGTGGTCCACCGTGAGGTAGGGGTGCAGGGGCGCGTGGCTGCGCTTCTTGCCGCGCCGACATCCGGCCGGGTCACCGGTGATCGTCAGCAGCGCACCGGTGGGCAGGTGGCGCAGGCATAGGGAACGCTGGCCGTGGCAGGTGTAGCTGACCTCGTGTCGTAGTACGGGAACGCCGCGTGAGCTGGCCTCCTTAGTGGCCAGCAGCCGGGTGGCCACGTTCTCTGGGGCACGCTCTGCCACCATCACCAGCTGGTCCTGGCGGGGCGACATCACAGGGTCGTACGAGGCGACTACTGCGTAGTTCCACCTCGCTGTCGGACCGGTATACACGTTGCCGTTGAAAAGTGCGAGCGCCAGCAGGGCCCGGAAGGCGCGCTGGGCGTCTGAGCAATGGTCCAAGCCCAGCCCGTGGGTGTCGCTGCTGATCGCTGATCGGGCGGCGGCTTTGCTCTCTCCGGTGTACTGGACGCGGAGAGGGACCCGCTCCGCGGGTGCCATGGTGTGGACGAGCATTCCGCCTAACTCGCGCGCGGCGATCAACCGTGCTCGATGGAAGGGGGTGATGTCCCCAGACTCACGCTGAATACGGCGTGCGAGTGTGGCGATGTCCCTGTCGAGCGACATGTCTGGCTCCCGGTGGGCACAAAGCAGCGCTCCCGCTCACTGCGCCCTATAGGAGGAACGACAGTCTTCAATCACGCGCGCCCGACGGCACTTTGCGCCCTCAACCCTGGGCATCTGCGGGAGGAACCCAGGTCCGACGTAACGGCGAGCGTGGTCGCCTGGCCGGAGCGTAGCGTATTGCGGACGTGTAGACGAGAGCAGACGGCGCTCCGTGTCTGCAACGTCATTGTGCTCTTCCACGGCAGCCCTCCAGGTCGAATTGCCGTGGAGCGGGCCGGAGCCGGAGCGGGAGAAGCGGACGTTCCCGCTCGTCCTGACGACGTACGGGAACGGGCTGCGGGCGAACATCGTCAACGACGAGGTCTGGAAGCTTGCCCTCGCTGTAGCCGGGGGGCATCCCAATAAGGCGTCCCGCAATGACGGATTCCACGTGCCCCGGCACACCTTCGCCTCGATCATCCTCGAGGCGGGCGAATCCGTAGTCATGCTGGCCCGTTGGCTCGGCCACTCCAGCCCGACGATCACTCTGGATCGCTACGCGCACTTCGTGTCGGAGGCTGGTGGCAAGGGGCGCGCGGCCGTCGACGCCCTGCTCGGTGTGGGACCCGAGTGCATCCCGGACAACCTCGCCAGCGTGTGAGGGAACGGGTGGTACAGCACATGCTGTGCCACCCGTCTCGCTTGTCGGCGACGCGCGAATCGTGACCCACCACCGACGCCCGAGAATTGACCCCCGATGCGTCAGTTGATCTTGTTAGTCGTTGGTGTTGGTCTCGGCGGGCGGGACGCGTCCGAGGTCGCGTCCGCGCATGCGGAAGCTGTCGCCGCGGAGGCTGATGACCTCCGCGTGGTGGACCAGGCGGTCGATCATCGCGGCGGCGACGGTGTCGTCGCCGAAGACCTCTCCCCAGCGCCCGAAGGGCTTGTTGCTGGTCACGATCACGGAGGCGCGTTCGTAGCGGCCGGAGATGAACTGGAAGAAGAGGTTGGCCGCTTCGGGCTCGAAGGGGATGTATCCGACCTCGTCGACCACGATCAGGGGATAGCGGCCGAGGCGGGTGAGCTCGTCGGAGAGCTTGCCGGCGTTGTGGGCTTCCAGGAGGCGGGCGACCCACTGGGCGGCGGTGGCGAAGGCGACGCGGTGGCCGGCCTGGCAGGCCCGGATCGCGAGGCCGGTGGCGAGGTGGGTCTTGCCGGTGCCGGGCGGCCCGAGGAAGATCACGTTCTCCTTCCCCGCGATGAAGTCGAGGGTTCCCAGGTGAGCAATCGTTTCTCGCTTCAGGGACCGCTGGTGCTCGAAGTCGAAATCCTCCAAAGACTTCCGGGCCGGGAAACGCGCCGCCCGGATGCGGCCCTCCGCGCCGTGGGAGTCCCGGGCGGCAACCTCGCGCTGGAGGCAGGCGGCCAGGTATTCCTCGTGGCTCCACTCTTCCGCGCGGGCCCGCTCGGCGAGCCGGCCGGCGGCCTCCCGCAGGGAGGGAGCCTTCAACGCGCGGGTGAGGAAGGCGATCTCGGAGGTGACGTCCCGGCCGGTGCCGGCGGTCTTCTTCGAGTTCGTCGTGGTCATGCGACTCCTTGTCCGAGGCCGCCGTCGATGACGCCGAAGATGCGGTCGTAGGTGTCCAGCGAGCGCATCTCGACCTCGAGCTTCTCGGCGGGCTCGGGCTTGTTGAGGGTGGTGCGGGCAGCCTGGGCGGCGGCCACGTGAGTGGGGTCGGTGAGGGTCTGGTGCTTGGCCCAGCAGCGGGTGTGACGGGCGACTTCGGTGCCTTCGCAGGTGACGAGGACCTGGTCGAGGTCGGCGGTCACCTCGACCCGCCGGCCGACGGCGAGCGGGTGGACGGAGTAGTCGCAGGTGTCGAGGCGGACGTAGTGGTCACGCGGCAACCTGAGGCTGGACTTCCACCAGGTGGGCGGCGAGATGGGCGGGATACCGAGCATCCGGGACCTGTCGGCGTCGAGCCGGTCCGCGGGCCTGGCCTGCAAGGTCCGGTGGAGGCGCCGGTTGGCCTTGGTGAGCCAGTCGGCGAGCTGGACGTTGAAGTCCGCCGGCGAGGTGAAGACCCGGCCGGGAAGGAACGAGGTCTCCAAGTACCCGTTCGCCCTTTCAACCAGTCCCTTGGCCTCGGGGTCACGGGGCTTGCACAAAATAATCCTGATCCCGAGCAGGCCGGCGAACGCGGCGAAGTCGTCCGTCAGCTGCGGGCCGCCCGACCGCCAGGAGCCGACGGCGCCCTCGTTGTCCCAGACCAGAGCCTTCGGCACCGCTCCGAGGTCACTCAGCAGCCGCCAGTGCCCGGCGATCAGGTCGGCCGCGTTCCGCGACGGCAGCATCCGCGCGGCGATCCACCGCGAGTAGCCGCAGACCATCACCAGCACCGGCGGGCAGCAGGTCTGGCCGAACCCGAGCGGGATCTCCGCAGGCGGGAACCACAGGTCGCACTGGGCGAGTTCACCCGGTTCATAGACCGTCCGCGAGGCCGGGTCCACCGGCTTGAACGCGGGCCGCAGTTCGCGGATGCGGTCCTTGAGCACGGTCATGCTCCGTTCCCAGCCGATCCGCTCGGCGATCACGGTCGCCGGCATGTCCGGCCACTGCTCGAGCAGCTCGCGGATGGCAGGCTCGACCGCGTCCACGATCGAACCCTTCGCCGCCCGCTGATACTTCGGCGGCGCGTCACTGGCCACCGCCCGCCGCACCGTGTTCCTGGCGATCCCCAGCTTCCTCGCGATCGCCCTGACCGGCATCTTCTCGGCCCGGTGCAACCGCCGGATCTCGGCCCAGTCCTCCACGCTGATCACCCACCCTCCCGGCCTGGCCCAACGAGCCAGACCGCCAGAGGGGGTCAACTTTCAAACGTCGATCCCGGTCCACTTTTCAAACGACGCCCACACTCGCTGTGCGGACTCTGTGACGAGCCGCCGAGCTCACCTCGTGAGGCTCTTGCGGCGAACACGCAGTGAGTACTTCTTCCTTCCCCCAGGTTTACCGCTGCTGCCCCAGCCGCCGCTGGTGGCTACGTCCCACCCCTGCTGTTCCTTCATCTGAGCGGCGAAGGTACGCAGGTCGTGAATCTCGCAGCCGCAGTTCAGCGTGACGCTGACGCCGATGTACGGGCTCCGGGGGTTGTCCTTGGCGTAGGGGTTCGGCTCCCACTGCACGTCGTGGACGTGCTCCTTGAGGCCGGTGCGTTCCTCGTCGTGCTTGATCCGGTGTGCCTTCGCGTACTCATCCAGGTCGTCGATCGCGAACAAATGGCTCGACCACTCTCCGGGCCAGACCGCGAAGAGACGGGACTCGCCGGCCACGGCCCGTTCGTAGGCGGCGCGGTCGCTCCCGTGCGTCACCGTGCCGTCCTTGTGCACCTCGATGTAGCAGGTCGTACGTGCGGTGTAGGGGAAGTCCATCCCCGTTGCCGCGGCACTCCTCGGTTCCATCCGGCCCTCCCGGTGTGAGTCTCCTCGCGGCTGCCCAGTCAACACTCTTGGTGATGCTCTGGGGGAGAGGAATCGGTAAATCTGGGACGGGTGCGGTACTTGCAACGGTTGGTGGTGCAGGTGATGCTCCGCTCCACGGCGGTGCGCATTCTCCCCAGGGAGTCGGGAGTCGTCCTCGGTGTCATTCGCGTACGCAAAGTTGATCGAGGCGTCGCGCCCTCGTCGTTACAACCAGTCCCGCCGCTTGAAGATGAAGTACAGGCTCGTACACACCGCTGCCATCAGCAGGATCGCGAACGGGTACCCACCTGCCCAGTGCAGCTCCGGCATGTTGTCGAAGTTCATCCCGTAGATCGTTCCCACCAACGTGGGTGCGAACAGGATCGCCGCCCACGACGAGATCTTCTTGAAGTCGTCGCCCTCGGGGCGCTGACCTGCGGGAAGTGACTGGAAGGGTGCTCTGACCTGCGATGGTCCGTCTTTCCAGTCGTTTCGCCATGCTGCCTGTTTGTACGGCCGATCCTCCCCAGCCGCTCCCCAGCGGGGCCTCATTCTCCCCAGATTCTCCCCAGAGGGGGGCTGTCTCTGAAGGAAGATCGCTGCTGGTCGGGCCCGTCACTGCCACCATCCCGAGCCGCACCAGCAGCGTCACCACCAGCGGGTCCCCGTACTCCGCTGAGCGGGACCGGCCGCGCCCGATACGGCGGCAGGGCCCGGACCGTGCGTCGCGGTCCGGGCCCTGCCCCGTGGGGTGCCGCCCTGCGGCGGCGGTGCGTCAGCTCTGTGCGGTGTCGTCGCTCGCCTGCGCGGCGGCCTCAGCTGCGCGTGCCTTTTCGCGCATCTTGCGCACCAGCTCCGCCTTCTGGGCGGCGGCGCCCTGGCGGTCGAGGTTGCGGTGCGGACCGTTGTTCTGCCGTTCGGCGCGGGACAGCTTCTTGCGCTGGCCGCCGCCCTGGCCCACGGGGTTGTTGATGTTCTTGCTGTCGGTCACGGGTTCTCCCGGTGGCGATGTGAAGTGATCTACGGATTCATTCGGTGGGGGACGGGTGCGGCGACGTCGAGGGGCGTCAGCGGGGCCCGTCGCGCTCTCACTCGTAAATCGGCGTCTGGAAGAACATGACAAAGACGTTACCTGGTTCCGCCCGCCCTGCGCGCCAAGATTTTCGCCGTCCCGGCGCCGGTCGGGCCTTCGGCATGCGCCCGGGGGGAGCTTCCTTCCGGGAATCTCGGCACTGCTCGCACCCGCTGGTGGTCGCCGCCCGCCCGGAGCAGGTCCTGATGGGCGTTACCGGGCCACCACGGGCGTTGCCAGTGGTCGCGAGCGCACTGACGGCACGGGCACAGACCTGATGTCGGCGAAGGGGTAGCACAGCAGAGAATGGGCCAACCGTTTTAGGGGGGCCGGGTGAACCGGCCGACTCGCTGTCTCCACCAAGGACCGGGACGATCGGTCATGCTTCCGACGCCTTCCGGACGAGGCTGTAGTGCTGTATGGCAGAGCCGAGGATGTCCCGCCAGAACGGCCGGACCACTGCCCCCTCGGTCACCAGGAGCCGGTCGAGACGCAACCGCAGCCGCGGCGGGGCGAAGACCTCCGCGAGCAGGGCAATCACACCGCGTCCCTGTGGTCGGAGTCGTTGGTGGACAGCAGCGCCTGCCAGCCATGGACGAAGTGTTCCCTGTTGGACGCGTCGCGTGCCCATGCTCTCCAGGCGAAGTGGATCCGTCTGCTGCTGCCCCTACCGCAGTCAGCTCCATCCAACGGGCGAAAGCGCGGCCGCGAAACCGGGCCTTCAGCGCGTCTTCGCGTGAAGATGCGGCTGTGGAGGACCTGCCGCAGAGTGGAGTGTCCGCCTCGTTGCCTGGTCCGCGGAGAATCGCTTCGCCGAGCATTCCGGGGGTCGGGGGTGTTGTCAGTGGCGTTGGGCAGAATGTGGTCAGGGGGAAGGAGTGGCTATGTCCACCGAGGGCTCTGACCTGCGCATACCTACGCCGAGTGGCTGCCGTTGGTGTGGGATCGAACAGCGTGAGCACATGCAGCGATGGAAGCCGCCTGTGGGATGGCATGAGTGGGTTGCTCCTACGCTGGAGCAACGCAAGGAGCGCATGCTAGCCCGCCGCCGGCAGGATCAAGCTGGCACCAGTGGCGGGCTAGCGGCCCAAGGGCGGCTCAGGAAGCTGCCTTCCTGAGCTCCTTGAAGATGCTCCGCAGCTGCTTCGGTACATCTTGTGGATCATCCAGGGCCATGGCCAGATCCGACATCATCCGAGGCTTGCCGCCGGGGCCACTAGCGCTGCCGGACTGCAGCATCTGCTGCACTTCGGCACTGAACTTGCCCTGGCCGCGAAGCGCAGCGAAGTCGGCAGGCTGCCAAGTGCCATCGTCCTTCGGCCAGATCTCGTTGGCGACGCGAGCCCATAGGTCGTCCTTGAAGAGCTCCTCGAGCTCGTTGAAAAATTCCCCCTGCGGATCGTTGTCCTCAGGTTCCCCGAGAAATTTCACGTAGCGGGAGGCGTCGGTACCGAAGAATTGGGTGAGCTTGGGAGTTTTGAAGATGCTCTTGCTCACGTTGCGGCTGTCGGCGTCGACCACCAACATGACAGTGCGGCCCTGTTTGACGAGGTAGCGGGCTAGGTGCAGGGCGCCTTCATTGTTGAAGCACGCCCACAGAGCGATACCGGCTGCCTGCAGCGACAGCCCCTCGCACAGCCGGAACAGTAGAGGAAAGGCTTGCTGCTCGGTTTCGCCTTCCACTGCCAGGAAACAGCGCTCGTGCAGCAGCACGGAGTTTCTCAGCCCGACCGCAGCAGCGATCTTGCCTAGATAGTCATCGATCTCTTTCCCGAGAACTCCGGCCCCGAGCCGCTCCACGACCGTCCGGTGGTTCTCAAGCTTCAGGTGCACCACGTCGGAGATATCGACCCCGTCGATGAGGTTCATCGAATGCGTCGCCACCACCACGTTGACGTCGCGGATGTCGCTCTGCGCCCGAATCAACTGCATGATCTTGCGCTGATGCGTGTAGTCGAGGTGAGTGTCCGGCTCGTCGTACACCACGATCGTCTGCACGGACGGCGGCTCGAGCGGCTCTCCCTCACCTGGACCGACGGTAGGGGCGGTGTCTTCCTCCGCTGCCAGGAGCTCCTGGGTCCACTCCCAGATTGCCAGTGATATACGGCGGTTGCTGCCTAGTCCAGTGCGATCCAGCCCCACCGCTTCCCCAGCCCGGCGGGCGATGCGCAGCGGCGCACCCTTGAAGCCCTGCTGGAAAGACACGTCAGGATCGACGGAGACCTTCTGCAAATCCGGGCAGCGCGTCTGGATGTGATCACACAGAGACTTCGCATCGAGGCGGAGTCGATCCTGGACCTCGTTCTCGATGGCCGAGAGCCTGCCCTTGAGCTCGGGATCAGCCATGTGGCTGGCAAAGCGGTCGACTAGCGCAGTCCTGACAGCATCATCAGGCTTGGCGGCCTTGCCGTCGAAGGGGAGATACCGCGGCATGCGCTTGCCGAGACCAGATGGCGCCAAAACCCAGCCCTCCGAGCTAGCATGCTCCCGCCCGTGCGCGCGCAGAGCTCCGAGTAGGTCCAGCTTGCGTGTGGAGAGAGGGGAAAGCCCCAGCTCCCTCACGAGGGCTCTCGCGTCCGACACCTGATACTGCGACAGATCACGCAGCCGCTCGTCATCCGGAACGGCTTCCCAGATCTCCAGTCGAGACACGAGGTCCTCGCCAGCAGAACGGCGCAGCCGAATCTGTTCGGGAAGGTCGAACTCGTCCTGCTCCCAGGTGTCCAGGGTGAACCATCCGACGACACTTGTTTCCGCGCACCGTAACGGCGGAGTGGACTCGTCACCCCCGACGACATTCACATAGGTTCGATCGTCGAGTGTTAGTTCGTGCTTGCCGAGCAGGAAGGCGAGAGCGCCTAGTACAGCGCTCTTGCCCCCGTCGTTGTGGCCCGCGAGGATCGTAGGCTTCCCGACTGGGATGTCTGCAATCTCGGTCAACGAACGGAAGCCGCTCACGCCAAAGCTGTTCAGGTGCACTACGCGACCGCTCCAACTTCTGCGCCGGCACTCCCCTCGCGCGACCGCAGCCCACGCCGTCAGAGAGCTCTGGCGCCTCTTCCAACCCCAGACCGTTCATCCTAGAGCGTCCATCGCAGCGTCACCCTCAGTCCCCTCAATCTCCGACTACGCCCTACGAACAGACACGCCCTAAGGACCAGGGTTCTCAGGCATGCCTCGGCTCGCAGCGGAACATGACCATGCGCAGCCTGCCCCGGTGATCAGGTCGCAGTGGTCGCAGCGACTGGTGGTCATGGGCGGGTGTCCTCCGAAAGGGCAAGGATCGTCCGCGCATTCCGGTGGAGAGCGATCGCCTCTCGGCACCACGGGGGTACGCGGAGTCGTGGGAGCACCGAGACCGGGAACCAGTGGAGCATGATGCCCTCGGTGAGGGGGAGGGCGTGGGCGTCTCCGTCCCAGTGGCCGGTGTAGATGGCGATCGGGCCCTTGCCGAGGTGTTCGGCGTTCCTCTGCTGGACGGTGGTGAACTCCGCGAGTGGGATGGCGAGTCCGGTCTCCTCGGTTACCTCGCGTGCGACGGTGTCGGCCAGTGATTCGCCGGGTTCGGGACGTCCACCGACAGGTGTCCAGTAGCCGGGCCAGCAGATGCCTTCGATGTCGTCGCGGAGGTGGAGCAGGTATTCGCCCCGGCTATTCGTGATCAGCACGGATACCCCCGTACCGGACTTGGTCGCTTCCGCTTCGAGATCGGGGCGCCGGTGGTGGCCGAGGCACGGGCCGAGTCGGTGTCGGTCTCGGCAAGTTCGTCCAGAGTCTGGAACATCGTGGCCAGAGAAGACTGTCCGAAGCGCTCGCCGTCCGCGATGGAGTTGCTGATGTGCACGACCGGAACGAAGTCGATCCGCAGGTCCAGGCGGTTGAGGGTTGTGCCGTCGGCGCGCTCGCGGAAGTGGCCTTGTCGATGCTGAAGGCGCGCGAAAAGAACAGGCCCGGCGGGTAGTTGGCGTGCTCCAGCGCCGCCGCGTGGGTGGCGACCTGTGGGTGGACGTGCACGCGCAGGTGTGCGGTGGCCTGGCGGTCGATGCGTTCGAAGGCGTCGGCCTGATCGGTGAGCGCGCTGAGGACCGCGTCGACGTCCGCGCCGGTGGCGTCCTGGTGCTCGTCGCGGCGGCCGAGGCCGAGCCGGGCTTTGCGGTCGAGCAGGGTGCTGAGGAATCAGCGGGTTGGGCCCGAGCGGCGTGCAGGCTTCACCACGGGCCGTAGGTGCACCAAGGGCGCCCGAAGCACGCTCCCTGCGCACCCGCGAGGTACGCACGCACCCGAGTGGGAACGAGAGTAACCCGGTGCGATGTCTTTCGTGCACCGCACACCCAGCCCGGTACCACGATGATGGTTGTCATCCACTTCAAGATCCTCACTGGATTTCCAGGAGGGCCCGCGTGGCCGACGCATTCACTACCGCCAACGGAGACACACGCGCATGAGCACCACCACGGGCTGTCTGTTCGCGGACGAGACCATGGCCCATCCCCACCGCATTTACGCTCAACTCCGTGAGACGGGCCCGGTCCACCGCACGACCACACCGGGCGGCGCCCCGGTCTGGTTCGTCACCCGCTACCAGGATGTGCGTGCGGCGCTGGCGGACCCACGGCTGTCCCTCGACAAGGCCAACGCCACGACTGACAGCAGCTATCAGCCCTCGATGCCGTCCGAGCTGGATGCCCATCTGCTGAACATGGACCCGCCCGACCACACCCGCCTGCGCCGGCTGGTGTCGAAGGCGTTCACGCCACGCCGTATCGAGGGTCTGCGCGAGCGCATACAGGCCCACACCGACGAACTTCTGGATGCCGCCGCCGGCCCACCGGTCGATCTGATGGAGGCACTGACCTACCCGCTGCCCATGGCCGTCATCTGCGAACTGCTCGGCATCCCTGCCGATGCCCGGCGTGACTTCCGGGCCTGGACCAACACCCTGGTGGCACCGGAAGCGGACGCCGCGGTGGCTTCGAGAGCGGCTCTGAAGCAGATGCACCGGTTCCTCGCCGACATCATCGCGGCCAAACGGGCCGAGCCGAGCGACGACTTCCTCTCCGCAATGATCGAAGCCCGCGACGCACACGACCGGCTCACCGAGCCGGAACTGATCGCCATGGCCTTCCTCACTCTCTACGCGGGCTACGACAATGCGGTGAACCTCATTGGGACCGCCACCCTCGCCCTGCTCACCCACCCTGAACAGATGGCAGCAGTCCGCGACGGCCGGATCTCCATCCGCGCAGTGCTCGAAGAGACCATGCGCTGGAACTCGCCTTTCCCGCTGGCCGTACGCCGCTTCGCCCTGGAAGAACTCACCATCGCCGGAGTCCGTATCCCCGCCGGCGCACGCGTGTGGCTCTCCCTCCTCTCCGCAAACCGCGACAGCGAACAGTTCACGAACCCGGATGCCTTCGACAGCACCCGCACACCCGCACACCTCGGCTACGGCCACGGCATCCACTACTGCCTCGGCGCACCCCTCGCACGACTTGAAGCCGAAATCGCCCTTTCCAGCGTGCTGCGCCGCTTCCCGAAGCTCGCCCTGGCAGCAGCCGCAGACCAGTTGACATGGGTCCCGTCGTTCCAAAAACGTGGCCTGCAGGCATTGCCCGTCACCTGGTGAACGCCGGCCCGGCGCCGTCCCTGCCGACGGCAGGATCATGGAGGCGTGTCTGGAGAGTCGCGCAAGTCCGTAACGACCAGTGCAGCGGCCGGTCCTGAGGGGTACGCCTCGTGCTAGCTCAGAGAGTAGGTCTGCGACGGCCCGGAGCCCGCCGGGCGTTCGTGGAGGTAGACGACTGTCAGCCGGGAGAAATACGGCGCCTTTCCGGGCCGGTGCACCGGCCGGTACACCTCCACGCGCACCCGGAACGTATGGAAGCGGCCCCGGGCGCAGTCCGGTGTGCAGTCGTTGGCGACCTGCTTGCCCGCGCCGTGCGCGGTGCGGGCGGTCCAGTCTGCCCAACGCAGCCCGCGCAGGTCGTTGTTGCCGTCCCCGCATGCCAGCATGTATTCGCGTGGCGCGACCTGGTCGTGGCGCAGGCAGTCGACCAGGACCGGAGTCCTGTGCAATCCGGGATCGTCGGCGGTACGCGAGGGGGCGACGTCGGAAGCGGAGGCGGGTGTTGCCGCGGTGACGAGGAGAGCGGCAGCGGATACGGAGACGCTGAGCAAATGATGGCTGGAGGACATGAGCGGTGTCCCTTCGGGCTTCGAGCAGGGCTGGGTGGCTCTGTCAGCTAGACCGTCCACGCGCCCGGCCAGTTGCCTGATTCCAGGCCAAATCACCTGCACCAGGGGAGTGGTACGGCGGGATGCCGGGGAAGGCCGCGGCGTGTGTCGGCCCGAGCGTTTTTTCGGGTCGTACACGACCGTTTTTCAGCCGGATTGGGTCGATGCGCCGTTCGCGTGGTTGGGGTGCGTTGTCCTTGCCCGAGGTGTTCCTCAACCCCGGTGGTGACGCTGTGGCCGTTGGCACGGGCACGCTGCCGGACGACGCCGTGGTCTGCAGCTGCCACATCGGGTCGCACGCCTGGGGGAAACCACCCGCCACACCCCGTACCGGGGGTGTAGCCAGCTACACCCCCGGTACGGAACCTCGTGTCATTGAGCCGCTCTCATCCCGGCTGATGGGATGTGATCATGAACGCCACGGACTTTGCTGTTGAACTTCGATCGGTTCGCCGGACCTACCGGCGCGGACCCGAGCCGGTCGTCGGCCTGGACGAGGTGAGTGTCGGCTTCCCCTTCGGCACCTTCACCGCCGTCATGGGCCCCTCCGGGTCCGGCAAGTCGACCCTGCTGCGGTCGGCCGCCGGTCTGGAGGCGATCGACCAGGGCGAGGTGAGGGTCGACGGCACCGTCCTGGGTGGTCTGCGCGACAACGAGCTGACGGTGCTGCGCCGGGAGAAGATCGGCTTCGTCTTCCAGTCCTTCAACCTGCTCCCCGCCCTGACAGCAGCACAGAACGTGGCGCTCCCGGCGAAGCTGGCGGGCCGTCACCCCTCGCCGTCCGAGGTGACCGCCGCCCTGTCCGTGGTCGGCCTCGCCGACCGGGCCGGACACCGGCCGGGCGAGCTCTCCGGCGGTCAGCAGCAGCGCGTCGCCATCGCCCGTGCGCTGATCACCCGCCCGGCGGTGCTGCTGGCCGACGAACCGACCGGCGCGCTGGACACCAAGAGCGGCCGCGAGGTCCTCGCCCTGCTGCGCACCATGGCCGACGACGCCGGCCGGGCCGTGGTCATGGTCACCCACGACCCGGTCGCCGCCTCCTACGCCGACCGCGTGGTCTTCCTCCGGGACGGCCGGCTGGCCGGCTCGCTGGAGCGGCCCACCGCCGAGCAGGTTGCCGCCCGGATGACCGCGCTGGAGGCCGTCGCATGCTGAGCCTCGCCCTCGCCACCATCAAGCTGCGCTGGGCCTCGTTCGTCGGCAGCTTCGTCGCGCTGGCCTGCGGCGTCGCCCTGATGGCCACTTCCATCCTGGTCATGAGCGCCACCTCCGGCGTCCCCGATCAGGGCCGCCAGCGCTTCTCGCAGGCCCCGGTCCTGGTGACCGCCAACCGGACCCTCGACTTCACGCAGGACGACGGGGACGTCTCCCCGACCCCGGTCGCCCTTCAGCAGGGCCTGCCGGCCGAGCTGATCGCCGCCGTGGCCAGGACCGGCCGGACGGTCGAGGACCGCACCTTCTACGCCCAGCTCGCGGACGGCCCGCACGACCAGGTCGGACGCGCCTGGTCCAGCGCCGCCCTCGGCGGCTACCGGCTGGCCGCCGGCTCGTCGCCGACCGCCGACAACCAGGTCGTCATCGGCGGCGGCAGCCCCGACCAGGTCGGCCGGCGCGTCCAGTTCGTCACCGCCGACGGCCTCCACACCGCGACCGTCTCCGGTGTCACCGAGGCGGAGCCGTTCGAGCACGCCGTCTTCTTCACCGACGCGCAGGCCGCCCGGTTCAGCCCCGCCGTCGGTGTGCTGGCCGCCTTCGGCGACGCCGACTCGGTCCGCCAGGCCGTGGACGCCGTCGGCGGCGCGAGCGTCGCCCGGGTGCTCACCGGCACCGAGCGCAGCCAGCTGGATCCGCACCACATCGACGTCGCCGGCCAGTTGGAGAACGTGCAGACCCCGCTCGGCCTCTCCGCCGCGGTCTCCGGCGGCACGGCCGTGTTCGTGGTCGCGGGCACCTTCGCGCTGTCGATCGCCCAGCGCCGCCGCGAGCTCGCCCTGCTCCGCCTGATCGGTGCCACCCGCAAGCAGCTGCGCACCCTGGTCAATCGGGAGGCCCTGCTGGTCGGCCTGCTGGCCTCCGTCGCGGGCTGCGTGCTCGGTGCGGCCGGGGCGCCGCTGGCCGGCCGGTGGCTGATCGACCACGCCATGGTGCCGGCCGACTTCACCGTCCCGATCAGCTGGTGGGGGCTGCTCGTCGCGGCCCTGATCGGACTGCTGACCGCGATGGCCGGCGTGGTGCTCTCCTCGTTCAAGGCCGGCCTGGTCAGCCCCGGCGAGGCGCTGATGGAGGCCGACGTCGAGCGGCGCTCGCGGTTCGCGCTGGCGGTCCGCTGGATCAGCGGCTTGCTCGTGCTCGGCGGCGGCATCGGGGCGCTCATGCTGGTGGCCCGGACCTGGCCCGACGCCGCGGCCAGCGCCGCGGACTCGCTCGGTCTGCTGCTGGCCATCGTCGGCGGCTGCGTGCTGCTGGCGGGCGTGCTGGCCACCCCGGTGATCCGGCTGTTGACGGTGCTGCCCGGCCTCTCGGCCCGGTTGCGCGGTCGCCCCGCCGAGGACGGCGGCGGCATCGTCTGGGCCACCGCCCGGCAGAGCTCGCTGACGGCCTTCCGGCGCACCGCCGCCACCACCACCCCGGTGGTGCTGGTCATCGCCTTCGTCGGCTGCCTGCTCGGCAGCATCGACACCATCAACCGCTCGAAGGTCACCGAGGTCCGCAACCAGCTGGCCGCGGCCGACTTCGTCGTCGCACCGGCCGGCACGCCCGGGCTGAGCCAGGCCGTGGTGGACCGGGTCCGGGCTGTCCCCGGCGTGCAGAGCCTGGTGATCACCCCGACCCTGGTGATGGCCGATCAGGATGGCCAGGCCCTGGTGTCCTTCAGCGCCGCCGCGGTGGATGCCGCCGCGCTGGCCGGGGTCGACCGGCTCCCGGTCGTCTCGGGCTCGCTGGCCGGCCTCGGCCCGGACTCGATCGTGCTCAGCCGCACCTGGCCCGGCTCGCCCCGGGCCGGACAGCAGGTCTCGGTCCTGCTGGCCGACGGCACCCCCCGGACCCTGCGGGTCGCCGCCGTCCTCGGCACCGGCGCCGAGGCCACCCAGGCCTGGGTCACCGCACCCAACGCCGTCACCGGCGGTGTCGGCGGCCGGACCCTGGCGAGCCAGATCCACCTGCGGCTGCTGCCCGGCACCGACCGGCAGCAGGCCACCACCGCCCTCCAGACGGCCGTGCACGGGCTGGGCGCCCGGCTCGCCACCCCGCAGGAGACCTGGTCGGCGGCCACCGACAGCAATGAGAAGGCCTCCCGGAACGCCCTGTTGATGATCCTCGGCCTGGCCATCTGCTACGCGGCCATCGCTCTGGCCAACTCGCTCGTGATGACCGTCACCGACCGCAAACGGGAGCTGTCCCTGCTCCGCCTGGCCGGCGCCACCAAGGCCCAGGTGCTGCGCACCGTCGCCATCGAGACGCTGATGTGCGTGGCGGCCGGGACGGTCCTCGGCCTGCTCGGCACGGCGATCAGCATCGGCGGCTCCTGGACGGCCCTGACCCACCTGGTCGGCCCGACACCCGCCGTCGTGCCCTGGGGCGTGATGGGCGTGCTCGCCGCCTGCTGTGCGGCCATCGCGCTCACCGCGGCCGTGCTGCCGGCCGCACTCGCCCTGCGGGGCCGGGACGGCCAGAACATCCTGCGCGGGGCCGCCGGGGAGGCCTGACCCGCCATGCCTGCCGTCCGCTCTCGGGTGCCACGTGCATGGCCGTGGGGAATGATCTCCAGGACGGCGGGAACGATCACCCGCCAAGCGGACGTCACTGCAGGACAACGGGTGGTGTCGGTTGACCGACGCCACCAAGGATGCGGCACGGTCGGTCATCGCGGGCACCGCTTGACCGGCCTTGCCGGCATTCAGCACGTCCAAGGCTGGCACTTTAGGCGGCTACGAGATCTATCCGCCGACGAACGTGACGGTCTCGTCGAGCGGCGCCCGGCCCGTACGGACGTAGCCCACTGTGCGGTCCTCGAAACCGATCGACATGCCGCAGAAGAGAATGAGCCCGTCCGGGGGTGACAGGATCTCCGCAACGGTCCTGCGATACACCGACCACGCCATCTGCGGGCAACTGTCCAGCCCTTCGGCGCGCAGCAGCAGCATGACCGTCTGCAGATACATGCCGACGTCGGACCACTGAGGCCGGCCCAAGTCGCGGTCGATGTAGCAGAACAGGGCGGCGGGCGCACCGAAACAGTCCCAGTTCGCCGCAGCGGCCCGCTGGCGCGCCTCCCAGTCCTCGCGCTCGATACCGAGTGCGCTGTAGCGCTCGTGGCCGAAGGCGGATCGGCGCTCGTGGTACGGAGACTTCAGTGCGGGCGGGTACATCTCGTACTCCCGCTCGTCCCAGGGGTCGCATGCGGCCACCCGCTCGCCGGCGCGCTTCTTGAGCTCGGCCAGCGGCTCACCGGTCACCACGTAGGAGCGCCACGGCTGGAGGTTCGATCCGGACGGCGCCCAGGCCGCAGCCGACAGCACCCGCTCCAGCACCCGTCGCGGGACGGGCCGGTCGGTGAACCCGCGCACCGCCCGTCGGCTCGTGACCGCCTCATAGACATCCACGATCAGCTACCTCCCTCGGTCATCTACCGCTCACGACTGCTCCTGGACGCGCAGGAGGCGGGGATGTGGGGATGTCAGGAGAGCCAGTCGGCGTAGTGGGTGGGGGCGAGGCGGGCGTTCTTGTCGGTGAGGACGTCGCCCTTGACGACGGCGAACATGCCGGCGGTGGGGTCGGTGACGACGGTACGGCTGTCGCCCTTGCGGGACAGAGTGATCCGGCCCAGCTCGTCCAGGGGGAAGACCTCGGGTCCTGCGATGTTGCGGATGCCGTTCAGCGGAGCCCCGGCGGCGACCTCCGCCACCGCGTCGGCCACGTCCTGGGAAGCGATGGGCTGGATGGGCGTGGCGGGCAGCCGGACGGTGTCGGCATCGGCGGTCCAGGACAGGACCGCGTCCATGAAGTCCATGAACTGCGTGGCCCGCACGATCGAGTAGGGGATCGGCCCGGCCGCGAGGATCTTCTCCTGGAGCGCCTTGGCGCGGTAGTAGTCCAGCTCCGGCACCTGGTCCACGCCGACGATCGAGAGGATGACGAGGTGGCCGACGCCGCCCTTCCGGGCCGCGGCCAGGAGGTTGTCCATCGAGGTCCGGAAGAAGGCGAGCGAGGCCTCGTCGAAGGTCGGGGAGTTGGTCAGGTTGACGACGGTGTCGGTTCCCGCCACCGCCTCGTCCAGCCCCTGGCCGCCGATGATGTCGACTCCGGTGGACTTCGAGTGCGGTACGGCCTCGTGTCCGGCGGCGTTCAGGTTCTTGACGACCTGCGAACCGATCAGTCCGGTACCGCCGATGACTGCGATCTTCATGACGTGCCTTTCACCGGGATTACTACGCAATATGGCATATACAACGCCATGTGGGTGGGGCATGAACGGCTCGCTGATCGTCCTGGTACGCGGTCGCATGCGAGAGCAACCGACTCAAGCGCCATCGGGCGGTCGCCACCCGGTTCGACACCATCCGGTTGGCCGCCCGAGACTTCCCCGGACGGCCAACCAGGCAGGTCACCGAGTTCTCCAACATGCCCTGGCTATGGCGGGTGCACCGGCACTCGGCGCGCTGGTGTGCATAGCGGGTCAGATCGCGACGAGCTAACAGCACATGCAGGTCACGGCGTTGACCGTCGGACAGTGCGACACGCAGCACCTTCGGCATGGCGTCCCTCCCACAGGACGCCATGCCCCACGATCAGTGTCCGCGCACAGGGTGAACTCGTACGCCGACAATCAGCCTCACGGCTCCGTCAGCTGAGGAAGGTCCACAGTTGGTTGGTCTGGCCGTTGTCCAGGTAGACGCCGGCCCAGCGGCCGTCGCCGGTCAGGTTGCGCAGCACGTCCAGATCCCAGCGGGAGTAGACGTTCACCAGGTGCACGGAGCCGTTCGGCCCGGGTACAAGCTGCCAGTCCTGGGTGGGCTGTCCCGCGCAGTCGTACTGGTCGACCCAGTCACCCGCGGATGCGCTGGTGCCGTTGTGGACGTCCAGGCACTTGCCGGACTCCTCGTTGACGACGGTGAAGGTGCCAGGGCCGCTGGCATCGAGGTGCCAGTGCTGGTTGGCACCGCCGTTGGCGGTGTAGGTGACCACATGGGCGACATTGTCCCGGGAGGCGCCCTCGACATCGAGCAGCCGGTTGCCGTTGCTGACGCTGGCGATGGTGGACGACTGACGGTTCGCCAGTTCCCACTCCTGGTTGGTCAGACGGTTGCAGTCGTAGATGCCGACCGCCGCGCCGTCGCCGGTGGCTCCGCCCAGGACGTCGAGGCAGCTGCTGGAGTGGTAGCCGTTCACCAGCATCCCGGTGGCCGAGTCGTCCGGCGACGGCTTAAAGATCCACTGCTGGGTGGCCTGGCCCGCGCAGGTGTACTCGTCGACCGTGTCCCGGCTCTGCGCGGTGCCGTTGTGGACGTCGAGGCACTTGCCGGTCTGCTCGTTGACCACCGCGAAAGCCGGCAGGTTGAACAGGGGCACCAGGCGCCACGTCTGCTCAGGACCCGCGGCGGGCACCGCCGCCCGCCCACCGGTGCGGCTGGAGGCGCGGTAGGTGATCAGGTCCGTCTGGTCGGTGGGGGAGCCGCCCGGGACCGCGAGGCGGCGCTCGTCATTGCTGACGCTGCGCAGCTCGACCGCCCCGGCCGCGGCCCGCAGCGGAAGCGGCAGCAGGCCCACCGGGGCGTGGTCACTGCTCATCGCGTTCAGCCGCTGCCCCTCGTACAGCGCGCCCGCGGCCAGGGCCCGACCGGTGAAGAAGTAGTCCGCCTCCGACGGAGTGCCGTTGGCGGTGTAGAAGCCGACGGTGGGCTGGCCACTGCGGTACTGCACGGCCCCGGCCGGCGCCGCGACCGGCCGCACATCGGGATCCCGGTTCCAGTCCCCCATGGCCAGCCAGTCAGTGCCGGGCGCCGCGGCCTGGATGGCCTGGAGTGTGGACTCCGCGTTGTTCGGCTGCCCGCCCCGCGAGTCCGCGTGCGCGGTCCAGAACGTCGCGTTGCCGAACCGCACCCCGAACGTCGGCCGCGCCCCGGCGGTCGGGGCGTACACGATCTGCTGGGTCCGCCACCGGGTGACGATGCCCAGGTTGACCCGGTTGCCGCCGAAGTCCGTCCGCAGATAGTAGATGTAGACGATGTCAGGGGCGTGCTGGGTGCCCCGGTTCCATCGGTAGACCTCCACGTTCTGTGGGCCACCGGTGGCGATCGTCTGGATGTGCGTTCCCGGCACCACCTGCCCGGGGCCGGCCTCCTGGATCCCGATCATGTTGTAGCCCTGGCCCAGGAGCTGCGGCAGGTCCTCGGTCCACTTGTTGGTGTTGCCGCCGGTGCCCGCACCCTGCAGGTTGTAGGTGGCGGCCTGGACGTCCTCCAGGGTGTTCGGCGGCGGGGGCGCCGCACTCGCCGACGTGGCCGCCCCGAGCGTCAGCCCGGCGATAGCCAGGGCCATCGCCACCGCGCCCGCTACGAGCCGGACCAGCCCGGCCCATGACCAGGCCCGCCCGCCCCCCTTCCCTCTGCACTGCCTCCGGTCAATGGATAACCGCATCCCGTCCTCCGTTCGCCAGGGCCGCCACACCGCGGCCGACAGGGACACAGAATCTCCCGGACTGCTGCGCGTTACACCGGCGACGGGGGTGCCGGTAAGAGCCCCGTAATAGATCCCGCTGGCTCATGTCCACGCCTGACCGGACCCGGTGAATTGCGCCGCCGGTCCTTCCCGGCCCGACCTGGCCGAGGACTCGTGCACGAGAAGGATCAGCAAGCGACTTCGCCGTAATCGCCTAGACGATACTGAAAGGTCTTCAGTGACGCCGCGGCCGCAGCGTCACACGGGAGCCAGTTGCGGCACGTCGCCGGGCGCTGGGGGCCAATCTGCGGGTGGCGATCGAAGAAGTCGGCAGGCTCCGGATTGGGCCTAGTACTACAGCCGGTGGTTTCACGGTGAGTGAGCTCGGGCTGCTCGGGTGCGGTAGTGGCCGGCGCGGGCTCGGGTTTGGTGGTGGGTGCGCCAGCGATGCCAGTGCATGATCAGCCACGTGCCGGCAGCACGGACGGGAGCGAGGACGAGCCGGTCGTACAGGCGCCCGCAGGTTCTCCCGCGACGCCGGACGCGCGAGCACATCGCCCACCGAGGCGCACCGCACCTCCAACTCCCCGTCCAGCACACGGATATCGGCCTCGCTCAGCTCGCCCGCCCCAGCCGTCCCCGGCGGCATCCCCAGTCCCACGAACGGCTCAGCGAGCCCACCGCCATCACGTCACGTGAACAACCAGCTGTAATACTAGGGGTTTCCGTAAACGGAATGGGTTCTGCTGGAAGCGGGCGGGCAGGCGCACGGCGGCGCCCTGCCGCCACACCGGCGGCCGGTGCCCGCCGCCCCTCCGACGCCTCCAGCCCCCCGCGCGAATCCCTGGATCCTCTACGAAGGGCAGGTTCGTCATGCTGAGAAAAGTGCAGTCGATCGGCAAGGCCATCCAGGCCGTCACGACGTCCGATCCGGACACCCGCGTCAGACGGCTCTACGAACTAGCCGACCCCGAGAGGCAGTTCGCGCACCGCACCACCCGCTACATCAACATCGGCTACTGGGAGGACGGCACCAGGGACCCGGACCGGGCCGGCGAGGCCCTCGCCCTCAAGCTCGCCGACATCGCCGGCTTCAAGCCGGTCCACACCGTCCTCGATGTCGGATTCGGCTACGGGGAACAGGACTTCGCCTGGTTACGGGGAAACAGGATCCACAAAGTCCACGGACTGGAGGTGACACCTCGCCACGTCGACGGTGCCCGCGCACAGGCCGAGTCGGAAGGCTTTCAGGAACGGGCGGAGTTCCTCGTCGGCAGCGCCACCGAACTCCCCTTCGAGGACGGCATCTTCGACCGCGTCGTCGCCCTCGACTCCGCCCTGCACTTCCACCCCCGCAGCACCTTCCTCAAGGAGGCGCTGCGCGTCCTGAAACCCGGCGGCGTCCTGGCCGCCATCGACACCATTCCGCTGAGCGGCGACACCCCCCGCGACACCTTCAGGACCAAGCGCCTCAGCCTGTACAGGTTCAGCGTGCCCGACGCCAACTGGTACGACCAGCAGGCCTACGCCCGGCAGCTCCTCGAAGCCGGTTTCGCCGACCCGGACGTGACCTCGATCCGCGACCGGACGTGGGAGGGCTGGTACCGCTACTGGACGGGCCTGGTCGGCGACCCGGAAGCCCTGAAGGAACTGCACCCGGAGGCCGCCCGGGAATTCGTCAAGGAGTGGAGCGAACAGGAGCTGATCCGGCAAGAGGTCGACCTGCTCGACTCCGTCGCCGTCGTCGCCCGTAAACCGTAACGGCGCCGCCCGCGGACCGGCACAGACAACCGTCCCCCGGCCGCCGGGCCGGGGGACGGTCACCCTCTCCGATGGTCTGGTGGGCCGGGGGCATGGCGCGTGGCGATCTGACGGATGATGAGTGGGCCCTGGTCGAGCCGCACCTCCCGCCGCTGGGGGAGATCGCGGAAAGGGTGGCGGTGCTGGGGCGGGTGGCGCGGCGGTCGGGGTGGCCGAGTGATTCCGGAGTGGGGGGCGTTCGGGGGCCCGCCCGTGTGCGGGTGGGCCCCCGAACGGGTGGGCGGTGGTTATGGCCGCCAGATCACAGCGGTGCGCGTGGAGCTTCCCGGTGTCGGGAAGGTGATCCGGACGCCGACGGCCACGCCGGAGTTGTTGATGGACGTGGCGTAGGAGTTGCTGCCGTCCGGTGTCACGTTCAGTTCGGTCAGGCTCCCGTCGGCCTCGTAGCGGAGGGCGAAGCGGTGCAGAGTATCCATCGAGTTCTTGGCCCCGGTGTGCCCGACGGAGACACCGGCGTCGTTGACGGCGACGGCAGTGGTGTACTCGTAGGCGGAGCCGATCGCCGTGGCGGTGCCGTCGGGGCTCCAACTCGTGGCGGTGTAGTCGATGTTGTCCGCTCCGAGCTGTCGACCGACGACGGTGCCCGAAGCGTTGATGGCGTTCGCACTGGAGTGCGGGCCCAGGTCCGTGACGGTGCCGTTGGCGCCCCAGGTCACGGAGCGCGACTGGTAGATCGTGCCACCGGTCGGCACGGCCCCCTGCGCGAGCACGGTGCCGGCGTCGTTGATCTGGACGACCCATGCGGTGGAGTAGGCCGAGGTCGGGTCGAGCGGGACGGGAGTGCCGTCCGGGTTCCACTTCACGGGGTGGTAGGCGTTGTAGTCCGAGAAGGACACACCGGCGACTGTGCCCGAGCTGTTGACCGAGAGGGCGAAGGTGAGGGTGTCACCCTTGAGCGGAGCGAGCTGGACGGCCTGGCCGTCCGGGCGCCACTTCACTGCGTGGTAGGTCCCGCCGAGCGCGGACTCTCCCACCGCGATACCGGTGCGGCTCATCGCGCGGAAGTCGGCGCTGGTGTCGCCGGGCAGCGGCTGCAGTTGGGTGACCGTGCCGTCGGGCGCCCAGCGCACCGGGCGGGTCCCCGACCAGCCGGCGGCGGTGCCGTCGTCGCTGACGGCCTCGACGTAGCCCGTCGGGTCCCCGGGCAGCAGCGGGGGGAGCGTCGTGGGGGTGAGGTCCGCATTCCAACGGACCGGAGACATCCGGTTGTTGGGACCGTCGGTGTAGCCGACGATCACCCCGTTGTCGTTGATCGCGGCGGCATGGCTCGAGGTGGCGCCGGGCGGGAGGGGCAGGTCGGCGGCCACGTTGGCCGCCGCGCCGGTGCCGGCCGACGCGCTGCCGGCCGTGGCCAGCGTGAGGGTACAGACGGTGGCCAGGGCGATGGTGGCGGCGCCCGCGGACCGCAGGGCTCTTATGCCTATGCTCATGACGTGCGTTCCTCGTCTCGTGGACTTCATCGGAATGGCACTGTGGTGATGCTGTGTCATGTTTCGCGTGGAGAGATCCTGTGCGCCACACTGTTCGATGCACAGGAACTTCACTCAACCTTCACGAAGTTCTGCGCGGGCGCAGCGGAATCCGGGTGCCTGTGCGGGATCCGTCGGTGAAGTACGCATGACGCCCGATGACCCCTGGAGCGTCTTCGTACGTTCGGATCTTTAGGTTGATTGGAGGCTGCGGATCCACAGGATCGCCCCGCGCAGAGGGAGTCCGGCGAGGTAGCTCTCGGACGTCTTGTGGTAGCGGGTGGCCGGCCCGCGTCACTCTGGCGATGACGGCGTCCTGGTCCCGGCGCAGTGGATATTCGGACGGTGCACCCGCTCCGGCGCGTCGCCGCAGTCCAGGAACGCGATCACCTCGTCTGGGGTCCAGCCCGCGTCCGCCTCCGATGGCCCGCACGGCTGAGGCCCCCAGGCAATCGGGCCTGCCCAGCGGTGAGTTCGCGCCTCTCACTACCCGCCCCACTCCTCAGCCGTCAGTCGTACGACGCCAGGGTCGCGTCACCGCGATGGCCGTGAGCGCGGCGAGGCCGGTCAGGCAGAGCCAGGCGAAGGTGTCGCCGATCCGGTCGTAGATCGTGGTGGTGCCGTGCGTGGGCACGTAGGCCACCATCGTCTGCTGATCCGTCGTGAAGTAGTCGGTGGTGGCGAGGACATGGCCCTTGTTGTCGTAGGAGGTCGAAACTCCCCGCGCGTCCTGCCGCACCAGTGAATAGCCGCCCTCGATGGCTCGCAGACTCGCCTTCGAGGTGTGTGCGCCGCCGTACTCCTTCCAGTCGGCAGAGGGGACGAGCATGATGTCGGCCCGCGTCCGCATCATGGCGGGGAAGTCGGCGTCGTAGCAGATGACATTGGTGATGCGGCCGTACGGGGTGTCCGCGACGGGCACCCGGCCGTCACCGGGTGTGTACTTCTCCGAGCCGGGGATGGGGTGCGCCTTCTGGTAGGTCCACAGCACCTTCCCGTACGGATCGATGAGCAGCGCCTCGTCGCGGCCGTAGGCGGGGCCGGTCGTGCTGTAGACGCGGACGCCGATCTCCAGGTAGATCCCGGACCGGCGGGCCTGTTCCTTTGCGGCCGCGATGGCGGCAGGTGCGTGGGACTCCTGGGTCCTGACGGCCTCCTCGGGCCAGATCACGATCTTCGCTCCGGCGGTTGCCTCGCGCCGGGTGGCGGCCAGTAAGTCGTTCTCGACGGCGGTCATCGCGGGTTCCACCTCCGGGGCGGGCGAAGCGGCGATGTCTGCCGGCCCTCCGTCGATCTGCCTGAGCACCGTCTGGAGGGAGTCGGTCACGGTTCTGCTGGGGCTCACCCCGGCGATCCGCACGGTCGTGCCCGTCGACGGGTCGAAGACGAGGCGGGCACCGCCGGTGAGTACGACGGTCAGCAGTACCGTCCCGTAGACCAGGCCGCTGCGCCATGCGGGCCGCTCCCAGATCCGGTTGACCGTGCTCGCGAAGTAGCCGATCAGGAATGCGATCCCCCACGGCCCGGTGACCGAGACGACCTGCAGAAGCGGAAGGTCGCCGTACTGCGTGACGGCCAGGCAGCCGTACGCCGTTCCGAGCGGGGTCACGATCGTGATCAGGAACTCGGCAGCGGCGAAAGCCGCAGGGAAGGCGAGAGCCGCCACGGCCGGGCGTAACCGGTCGACCAGCAATCTGTCGGCCAGGAACGGCAGTGTCTGCAGGGCGGTGAGAGCGATCGCGATCACGACAGCGGCGGGGCTGAAGCCGAGCTCCGACTCCTGGATCCAGAAGACCGCCGCGGCGATGTGCGCCAGCCAGATCCACAGCGTTCCGGACCACACGCGGCTGAGGCGGGCGAAGCGCACCAGGAGTACGGGGAAGATCCAGGCCGCCGCCGCGATGTCCCAGCGGCTGCCCACCGCGAACAGCATCGTGCCCGTGCCGAGCATCAGCAGTCCATACCGGGACTTCGCTGACATCCCTTGCTTCTTCGGGGAGTTGGTCGTGGATGTTTCGCCCTGGGGAGGCCGCGCGATCGAGGTGGCGAGGGGATTCGCCGGCGGGAGGTTCGTCTCGAACAGTGCAGGAGTCTGGGCAGCGCGGAGGCAGCCGGTTACGGCCAAGGGCCCTGGGTGCCGAGGCACTTCACACCGTGGCGGTCGGCTGCCCAGGCACCGTCGTCGAGTACGAGCCCGCTGACTGTCCGTATGTACTCCTTCCGCTTTGTTCGGCCGGGCGGCTATCGGGATGGGTAGGGGCTTACTTGGATTCGACTCGTCCTACCGGGTCGGGGCCGGTCGTCAGCGCCTCGCACGCCGTCTGCCAGGTGGGGGCGCCGGGATGAAGCTGGGTGTGGAGGTAGGCCGCGGTGAGCCGGGCGAGGGCGGCGACTCGTTCGGGGTTCTCGTCCGTGGTCTCGGCGGCGTCGTATCCGGCGATCCCGCCGAGTCCGTGTTCCGCGTCGAACAGGGTGAGCAGGGTCTTGGGGCCGGGGGCGAGGGTGTAGGGGTCGGCGTGCCAGTTGGGCCCCATGTCGGTGAAGTGCCGGGAGTCGTCCTTGTCGCCGGCGACGACCAGTGCGGGGGCGGTCATGGTGGAGAAGCCGACGGCTCCGATGATCGGCCACTGCTCGGCCATGGGCCCGTTGAGGACTTCGCCGCCCCTGCCGGGCGCGGCGAGCAGAACGCCCGCCTTGATCCGTGGCTCGACGAGGTGGACCACGTCGCCGGTGTCGGGGTCGGTGAGCCCGGCGCCCAGCAGGAGGGCGGCGGTGAAGCCGCCGAGCGAGTGTCCGGCGAGGGCGACCTTGGTGTGGTCGATGCGTCCCGCGAGCTGGGGCACGGTGTGCTCGATCGCGTCGAGCCGGTCGAGGATGTGGGTCATGTCCTCGGCGCGGGAGCGCCAGAAGTCGGGTGCGCCGGGTGCGCCGGCGACCAGGTGGCTCAGGGTCCGGGAGGTGAGGTGGGTGGGCTGGACGACGACGAATCCGTGGGCGGCCCAGAAGTTGGCGAGCGGCGCGTAGCCGTTGAGCGAGGAGAGGTTGTTCGAGGGGCCGTGACCGTGGGAGAGGAGGATGACGGGAAGGCTGGTTCCGGTCGCGGGTGCAGAGACGCGCACCTGGAGGTCCACGGGACGTCCGGGCACGGGGAGGACCACGGGGCTGAAGGACAGGACCGGGACGGGCGTGCCCAAGGCGTCGGCGCTGGTGGCAGTGGATGTGCTCACGATGTGACTTCCCTTTCGGTGGCACCTGCCGTCCGCTGGTCTCCTGGGACCGGCGAAGGGCAAGGCGGTCAGGAGCGGCCGTTTCGGCTAACCTGAAACGGAGCATCGCTCCATTTAGTATCCGGAGCAGTGTTCCGTTTTGTCAATCGGTCGGGAAGGACTATGTGATGGCCACCGAGAGCCCCGCAGGGGGGACGTCGTCCCGAGGCAAGCGGGCCGACGCCCAGCGCAACCGGCAGACGGTGCTCGCTGCCGCCGCCGAGGTGTTCGTCTCCTCCGGCGTCGACGCGCCGATCCGCCAGATCGCGGCCCGGGCAGGCGTCGGGATGGCCACGATCTACCGTCACTTCCCGACCCGGGCGGATCTCGTCACCGCCGTCTACCAGCACCAGATCGAGGCATGTGCCGAGGCCGGCCCGACCCTGCTGGCCACGGCCGGCTCCCCGTTCGACGCGTTGTGCCAGTGGATCGACCTCTTCGTCGACTTCCTGGTCACCAAGCACGGACTCGCCGACGCCCTGCAGTCCGACAACGACCGCTTCGCCGCGCTGCACGCCTACTTCCTCGACCGCCTGCTGCCCGTCTGCGCCCAACTGCTCGACGCTGCGGCCGAGTCCGGCGACATCATGCCCGGCACGCAGCCGTACGAGCTGATGCGCGGCATCGGCAACCTCTGTATCGGACGTGACAACGACCCCCGCTACGACCCCCGACGCCTGATCGCCCTCCTCCTCCAGGGACTCCAGCGACCTCACGCGTCCTGATGCCGACGAGCGACATCGCGACCGGGCCCCTTCGCGACTTCCACGCGATCCGAGCGACCGCCTCTCGACAATCGGAGATGCTGGCAGGCAGCAGAGGTCCTGAGCTGGTGCTGCCGCTTCTCGGGTTCTGGCACAGCTTCCGTGCTCGATGACGCTACGTGGCCGGTAATCGTCGGCGGAGCGACCACCCTGCTGTAGGCGCGGCATGATGCGATCATGCGGAATCAGCCTGTGCTCGTTTTGATGGAGATTGTGGCTTTTGCTCCACCTCGGTGAGGTTTGCTGAGCGGCGCCTACAGCCTCGTTGCGAGACCATTCCTTGGCAGTTCGCGGACTTGGAAGCCCTTGGCGTCACCTCAACACGAGCCGAGCACGAAGTGCTGTGGGTGACTCCCAGGGGCGTTGTGTATGGAGGCGCCCAGGCTGTTGCGAAGGCACTGTTGAGCGCAGGCGGAGGGTGGGCGCTGGCGGGTGCGTTGCTCATGTTGCCTCCCATGCGGTGGGCTGCCCACGGTGTGTATCGACTCGTCGCAAACAATCGTCACCGCATGCCAGGAGGCACCGCGGCATGCGCTTTGCCCGACCGGCGAGCGGTTGGCCTGTAGCCGAACCTCCCAGCACCGTCAGGACAGCAGGACACGTTTGCGGAGCAGGGCGAAACTTGCACGGCCGAACATCTGGCGCTTGAGCATCTTAAAAGTTACGTGGAATCTGCTGGGGTGATCATGTCTCCCCGGTGCAACCACGGACTTGGGAGATGGCTTGAGCGGCACGACGGTGTTGACGGAGAAGTGGCCGGTGCTCGGCCGGCACGAGCAGGCGGCGGCCTGGCTGACGGTTTGGACGGTTCTCGGACGTGCACCTCGCACGATCGACGCCTACGGCCGGGGACTGGCCGAGTACCTGCTGATGTGCGAACGGGAGGATGTCGACCCGGTCACCGCCAACCGTGCACATATCGCCGTCTACGTACGGGAGTTGACCTCGCGGCCGCATCGCCGGGGTGCGAATGTGATCTCGATCGACTCAGGGGCGGGGCTGGCGAATGCGACGATCCAGCAGCGGCTGGTGCCGGTTCGCCTGTTCTACGACTTCCTCATGGAAGAGGGGATGCGGGAATCCAACCCCGTCGGCCGGGGGCGCTACACCCCCGGCCGACGGAATGGCGGTCAGCAGCGCGGTCTGGTGCCCCGGCTGACGAAGCTGCCGTGGATTCCCGGGGAACAGCAGTGGCTGCGCGTCCTGGAGGTCGCCAAGCACGAGCCGGTACGCAACCGCGTGATGCTTGCCCTGGCCTACGACGCTGCCCTGCGCCGTGAGGAACTGTGCTCGCTGCGGACGGACGACGTCGATCCGGCCCACCGCACGCTGCGGATACGGGCGGAAACGACGAAGAACCGGCTGGAGCGGGTGGTGCCCTACTCAGCATCAACCGGGGTGCTGCTGTCGGACTACCTGACTCACCGCGCGCGGATCAGCCGGGCCCGAGGGCCGCTGTTCCTGTCGGAGTCGCGGCGCAATCACGCCCAGCCGCTGAGCCTGTGGACCTGGTCGAAGGTAGTCCGCAAGCTCGCGCTGGCCTCCGGCGTCGAGCGGTTCTCCACGCATACCACCCGGCACCTGTGTCTGACCGATCTGGCTCGCATGGGCTGGGAGTTGCACGCGATCGCGTCCTTCGCCGGACACCGGCACACCGACTCCACCCTTCAGTACATCCACCTCTCCGGCCGGGACCTGGCCAACAAGCTGGCCCGCGGCATGGACCACATTCATGCCTGGCGAATACAGATGCTCACCGCCCCGGCCGGCGCGACGGTGGAGGTGTCGCGGTGACCGCACCCTCGCTGGCCGTCATACCCGAAGACACCGACGGCCGCTGGTCCTGGCCGGTCGTCCCGGACCGTTACGACACGACCGTCACGGTCCGCCCTGCTGAGGCACGTGCCATCCTCGAACTCGGCGTGCGCAATCTGCGCCGGCTGCAGCACCACGACCCGGCCGCACCTGGCTGGCGCGTGATCGCACGGCTGCTGGGACCGCTCGAGGCGGTCAACGCGACACTCGACTCGCCGCCCACTCCGCACCGCCGACGGGCCATGCTCGACGTGATGGCCCTTCTGCTGACCCACAGCGCGGAGGCAGGCCGGACCTACTGGGGCTGGACCACGCAGGAATGGACCCGTCTGCTCGGCCGCACCCAGGCCGAGTTCCGGCAGCACGCGCCCGCCTGGGCCGGGGACGAAGTCCGCCCCTACCTCGCGGCGCACGCCTACCTGCTCGGTTCCTTCAACGAGTTCCACCAGCTCGGCAGCTTCCAACGCCTCACGCTGTCCTGGCGGATCTTCGGACGCGACCGCGTCACCAGCGAGATCGCCCAGGCCCGCACGGTCCTTGGTGCCTGGGGCTATCAGCTGGGCCAGGACGACGACACCCTGCTGCCGTCGGTCGCCTGCCAGCTGTTTCTGCTCAACCGCAGCCCGCGCCTGGAGGACATGGACACCGCGCTGTTCGACAGGGTCCGACGCGAACGGCTGTTGGAGGGCGCCCGGCTGAATACCTTGCACGCTCTGCAGCGGGCAGTTGCCGAGCTCGGATTCTGCGATCCACCACTGCAGAGCACCGGCCGTCACTCGGCGAGGGCCACCGGCGGCGCCAAGATCTGGGAACGGTGGGCCGACCGCTGGCACGACACCTCCACCCTCACCCCGCGCGTCCGCGGCAGCATCCGCTCCACCCTCCTGCGGGTCGGCCGGTGGATCGCCGCCGAACAGCCCGAGGCCGCCGATCCCACCAACTGGACACGGCAGACCTGCGCGACCTGGATCGCCGCACTGGACCGGATGAAGGTCGGCGACTACGTCCAGCGCACGGTCGGCCTCAAGGACCGGCTCGGCAAGCCGCTGGAGGCGCCCACCAAGGCCGGACAGATCACTGCTCTGCGGACATTCTTCCGGGACTGCCAGGAATGGGAGTGGCTGCCCCGCCGCTTCGACCCACTACGCGCTCTGGCCATCCCTCGCAGCATCACCGCCCTCCTCGGCCCCGACCCACGGGTGATCGCCGACGAGGTCTGGGCGAAGCTGCTGTGGGCCGGACTCAACCTCGACCCCGCGGATCTTCCGCAGACCCGGTCCGGGCACTTCTACCCCTTCGAACTGGTCCGCGCGGTCACGCTGACCTGGCTGTTCTCCGGTCAACGCAGCAACGAGATCGCCCGGCTGAGACTGGGCTGCATCCGCTGGCAGCACGACGGTTCCCCCATCGCCGGCGACTCGCAGCAGGTGCTGGCCCGCGACGCGGTCTGCCTGCTCGACGTCCCGACCCACAAGACCGGCACCGCCTTCACCAAACCGGTCGACCCGATCCTCGGCCAGGCCATCGACGCCTGGCAGGCCGTCCGCCCGGACCAGCCGAAGTTCACCGACCGCCGCACCGGCGAGCACGTCGAGCTCCTGTTCGCCGTCCGCGCCCGCCGCGTCTCCACCAGCTACATCAACAACACGATCATCCCGATGCTCTGCCGCAAGGCCGGAGTCCCGGACGCCGACGTCCGCGGGAACATCACCAGCCACCGAGCCCGGTCCACCATCGCCAGCCAGCTCTACAACGCCAAGGAACCGATGACACTGTTCGAGCTGCAAGCCTGGCTCGGACACCGATCACCGCAATCCACCCAGTACTACGCGAAGATCACCCCGAACACTCTGTCCAAGGCATACTCCGAGGCGGGCTACTTCGAGCGGAACGTCCGCACGATCGAGGTCTTGGTCGACCGGGACGCGGTCGCCTCCGGCGCCGCCGCGGCCGGCGAACCGTGGCAGCACTACGACCTCGGGCACGGCTACTGCGCCTACACCTTCTTCGAGCAGTGCCAGCACCGCATGGCCTGCGCACGCTGCGACTTCTACACCCCAAAGGACTCCACAAAAGCCCAACTGCTGGAGGCCAAGGGCAACTTGCAGAAGATGGCCGTCTCGATCCCACTCACCGAGGATGAGCAGGCAGCCGTCACCGACGGCCAGAGCGCGCTCGACCGCCTCCTCGAGAGACTCGCCGACACCCCCACCCCGGCCCGGACCAACACCCCGACAGCTCGACGTCCCGGCCGGCGCCACCCTCCTGCCGATCCTCGGCGTCCGCCAGGGCAAAGCACAGCAAGCTTGACAATTCTGATTCCACAGAATGACGCGGCAGACGTTGCCTTCGACCGGTCCGGAGTTCCAGTCGGTGGTCAGTCCTGCAGTCACGGCGTCGAAGTCGTTGCGCAGGCTGGCGGCGAAGGTGCTGATGCCGGGCACGTGGGCTTCGATGGCCTCGTTGATCCAGTCCGGCAGGCGGGTGCCGCTGAGAGTGGTGAGCATCTCCTGACCAGGCCGCTAGTACGCCCTACTCCGGTGCCTGGAAGCCGCCGATCTTCTGCTCGAGCAGTTCGGCTAGCCGCAGCGGAGTGCGGTCCTCGAACATCGGGCCGATGAGCTGCACTCCCACCGGCAGACCCTCGGGGGACCGGCCCGCTGGTATGGCGGTGGCGGGTAGGCCGGGCATGGTGGCTAGACCGGCCCAGACGAGCTGGTCGAAGTACGGGTACTCGACGCCGTCGATGTCGATCCGGCGCTCCCTCGGATCGGGGTTGTGGTCGTGCGGGAACGCGGGAGTCGGCGTGATCGGACACACCACGGCACCGAACTCGGCGAAGAGCTGCCGCCAGCCGTGACGGTGGAGCTCGCGATGGCTGTTCGCCTCGATCCAGTCGCGGTGGCTCAACACCATCCCGCGCAGCAGCGCCGCATCCAGACTCTGGTCGTCTGCGCTCAATCCGGCGGCGCGGGCCCGCAGCTGCTCGTAGGAGTCGACGGGAAAACGTGCGACAGAGCCCGAAAACAGCAACTGCCTATAAAGCATGGCGGCTTCGGTCAGATCGGGCAGCAGCGGACTGTGCCGTTCGACGCGGGCGCCGCCGTCGGCAAGCGCGTCGGCCACCCGGTTCACGCCCGCCCGCACAGCGGACCCGGTCGGAATGAGCGGATGCTCGTCAAGGACCAAGACCCGGAAGTCGCCGAGCCGCTCGTGGCGCGCGGGCGGCAGCGTCACGTCGTACGCTACACCGTGCGTCAGCGGGTCCGGTCCGGCCATGACGTCGAGCAGGAGCGTGAGGTCGCGGGCAGTGCGCGCCATCGGACCGACGACGGCGAGGTCGAGGTCGACCGGCAATGGCGGTGCCGGCGGCGCGACCATGCCGCGGGTTGCCGCCAGTCCGAGTGTCGGCTTGTGCGCATAGATGCCGCAGAAATGCGCGGGGGTGCGCAGCGAACCGGCGAGGTCGGAGCCGATGGACAGTGCGCCGAACCCGGACGCCAGGGCCGCCGCTGATCCGCCCGAGGACCCACCCGACGTGCGACCGTGATTCCACGGATTGTTAGTGGTGCCGTAGATCTCGTTGAAGCTCTGGATATCTTGCAGCCCCAAGGGCACATTGGTCTTACCCAGCACCACCGCGCCCGCGGCCTTGAGCCGCGATACCTGTACCGCGTCCTCGGCCGGCACATAGTCCCGGTGTTGCGGCATGCCCCAGGTCGTGGGCAGCCCAGCCATGTTGTAGGACTCTTTGACCGTCACCGGAATACCGAGCAGCGGCCGGTCCTCGCCTCGGGCGCGCGCCTGGTCGGCACGGCGCGCGGCGGCCCGCGCACGGTCGAAGTCCGGCACACAGATCGCGTTGATCGCCGTGTCGTCGCGCTCGATACGGGCAATCGCCTCGTCGGTCAGTTCCGCCGAGGTCACTTCACCGGTACGCAAGGCGGCCGCGAGTCCTTCGGCCGTCTGAAAGTTCCACTCCATGAATCCGACCGTACCGACCTCTGGAACAGGCCATGAAATGCCGCTTCGTGCAAGGGGATGGACGTCTCAATACTCGCCATGTCCCTCTCCGGCCACAGAAAATTCGCCCGACCGCTGGCCATCGCGACGCGCGGCGGGATTGGTGCCGGCCTGGGAGTTCAGGAGACCTTCATCGGACACCCGCGCGTACTTCGCGAGGCTGCGAACCGACGTACGCCCGGACAGCTTCATCAGCACCGGCGTGGACGCGCCCTTCTCCGCAGGAGCGTCGTCGCGGGCACCTTCGCGACGCAGATCGCCAGGTGTGTTGGATTGGACACCGTTGCCCGTGACCCGGATCACGCCCGTTGGGGTAGCTCAACTACAGCTCCCGATCACGGTTGTTCGCGGTGCTGGGTGGCTCACCCGGGCTGTCCCGGCGGCGGCTTCGCGAAGCCGGATGATCTCTTCATGCTGGGCGGCGAGCCGGGCCAGGGCCTGGCCGTTGACGGCCCAGGTCCAGCGGTCGTGAGAGCCTTGGCTACCGTCGACCCTGTAGGGGCCGCACTGGTGCCAGTTGTGTTTTCCGTCGTCGGACCAGTCGAGCCATACATGGCTGTTCTTCGGCGCATGCCATATGTGGGCCCAGTAGACCTTCCCGTACCCGCTGCGGCTTCCGTACTCGAGGCTGGTCCAGGCGTTGCTGCCGATGGCGCTGGAGTCCTTGCTGTGCCGGTTCGTGGTCTGGTTGACGTTGATGGCGGGCCCGCAGCTGTGGTTGATCACCCTGTCGGGCCTCGCCGGTGCCGCCTGTGCGGGGCCGGCAGCCACCATCAGGCCCGCAGCACACGCCAGCGTTGCCACCACGGCGGCGCTCTTACGTTTACCGATGCGTGCCGTTCTCATAGCGCATCCCCTTCCGGAGACGGTGGTTGAGGTGCAGGCCAACGACATTAGGAGTTCTGTGCCGGAGCGACGACCACCACCGGGTTGAACATGCGGTCAACCCGGTGCACTACATCGCCGCCCCCGTCAATCCGGTGCAGCAGCCCGCCGCCGCAGTCGAAGAGGGGTGCAGTTCCTGTCGAGGGAAAGTCGTGATCAAGCGGTGAGACTGTAGTCTGCTGCGGCCTCCAACTCCTCGAACAGCGAGCTCATCCGCCGCCCCCCTGCACCGTCACGGCAGAGATGAGCAGCTTCGCCGACAGCCCCGGTCAGCGTTCTCCCAGCTCAGCTTTCCCTCCAGAAGAGCCACACCGCTCTCGCTTCGACTTGCGCCCGGCTCCCTTCGCCCGGTGCTGCTTGCCACCCCGCTGCCGGTCAAGCGCCGGCTCGCGCCGGGCCCCCAACGCGGCGACAACTCTTCGAGCAACTCGCCGGGGTGCGCGCGAGAGACCCCGGACAAGGCGGGATGGGAGCTGGCCGCACGGGCCAGGCAAGCGTTACAGCCCACCCACCCTGTGCAGGCCTTCTCGCGTCACGGCCCCATCAGCACCTGGACCGTTCATCCCAAGGTCGCTAATCCGCTTCTTGGTCCCAGGGCGGCAGTTCGGTGGTTGCAGGCAGCCCGATGTGGTCGCGCAGTTCGTGTCTGCCCAGATCCGTGAGGGCGAGGGCACGGGTGGTGCCGATCCGGGTCAGCCACCCCGCGGCCAGGGCGTGCCCGCAGACAGCGGCGCCGACGGCCCCGCCCAGGTGCGGGCGCCGTTCGGTCCAGTCCAGGCAGGCGCGTACCAGCGGTCTGCGGAAGGCGTCGGGCAGTGCGATGCCCAGGTCGTTGAGCCAGGTTGCCCCCTTGACGGTGAGCGACGGATCGCTTCCCCACTCCAGCAGGCCGCGGTCGGCCATCGAGTTGGTGACAGCCAGGCCCAGTTCCCCGGCCAGGTGGTCGTAGCACAGGCGCGCGCGGGCCAGGGCCCGCTGTCGCCCCGAGCCCGACAGCGAACGCGGTCTGGGGGAGTGGTGTGGCGCGAGCGCGGCGAGGCTCTCGATCAGGGCCATCACGCGCGGATCGGCCATCCGCAGGTAACGGTGGCGTCCGTGCCGTTCCTCGACGAGGAGTCCGCCGCGTACGAGCACGTTCAGATGCTCGGTCGCGGACGAGGCTGCGACACCGGCGTGGCGGGCCAGTTCTGTGGCCGTCCAGGCCCGGCCGTCCAGCAGGGCCAGGCAGAAGTCCGCCCTGGTGCCGTCTGCCAGCAGCCTGGCCACGACGGCCAGGTCCACACCGACGTCCCGGCTCTCGCGCTGATGGTCCATGTCTCCGATTGTCGTCGATCTCGATTCGGGCTCGGCCGAATCGTCCGCGCCCTACTGTCCCGTACCAGCCGAGGCCACCGCGCTCTCCGCCCGCATCCCTTCCGTCAATCGCCCTGGGAACCTCATGCCTGCCACCGACAGCACGCCACCGAACCCCTGGCCCGGCATCGGCCTCACGGCCACCGACGCCCCGAAGCCCACCGACGTATCGCTCATCTCCGACGCCCTGGACCGGTTCAACATCGACACGACAGCCATCGACGACCGCCGCCCGCTGGCCGTCCTGGTGCGTGACTCCCCGACCCGCCAGGTGATCGGCGGTCTGACCGGTCGCACCTCACTCGGGCTGTTCTTCCTCGATCTGTTCTTCCTGCCACGCGAGCTGCGCGGTGGCGGTCTGGGCAGCGAGATCCTGCGCCGTGCCGAGAACGAAGCCCGCGCACGTGGCTGCCGCATGGCTGTGCTGTACACGATCAGCTTCCAGGCTCCCGGGTTCTACGCGAAACACGGCTGGCGACGCCTGGGCGAAGTCCCGTGCGACCCGCCGGGCACCAGCAGGGTCTTCATGACAAAGGACCTCGACCCGCCGACAGCCCCCTGAATCCGCCGCGCCGCACCGGGGCAGTTATGCCGGACCAAGACCCTCCGGCCGTCGCCTCGGTCAGTCGCGCCGGGAACAGCCAGGCCATCGCAGCCAACCCCCACCGAGACAGTCACCGGCCCATCTTCGTGATCCTTGAAAGAAACTCTTCATGGTTTCCACTCTCCGGTCGGACCCGCCGCATCAGCGCACCAGCGCCGGTGCCAAGGGCTGGGTGCACCAGGCAGCAGGCGGACTCCCCGCTTCCTTCTGGTATCTGTGGACCGCAACGCTGATCAAGCGGCGTACTGCGCAGGCTGCGCGAGGGCGGAGCAATACCCACCGCCCGGGGCCGCGCGGCGAGCGCGGCACAAGCACTGGAGAGCCTTGCCGTACGCGACCGGGTCCAGGCGTACGAGGAGTTGGTCGACCACACGGCCTCGTCCCCGGCGAGGTCGCCCTGGCCTGGCTGCTCACCCGGCCCGGCATCACCGGCCCCGCCATAGGGCCCGGCAGCCTCGGCCGGTTGGAGTCCGCCGTACGTGCCGTGCAGTTGCGGCTGCCGGAAGGGTTGCTGACGTCGTTGGAGGAGATCTTCCCCGGTCCTGGCCCGTCCCCGGAAGCATTTCGCTTGGTGAGCAGAAACAGAGGCGGGCGCGGGCGAAACTCCAACGGGGGCGCCGCCCGCCCCCCGCTGATCATTGACGGCTCAGTGGCCGCTGCAGCCAGCCTGAATGACGAGGGTGCGGTACGGACTGCCGCCGGGGCTCTCGATGGGCAACGTGCCGCACGATGCTCATGGCCCCGGGTGGCGGTACGCCCTATACGCCCCGTCCGAGGGTGGACCGCTTGCCGCCTTCACGCACGAAGGCATCGGGCAGGAATGAAGTGGGCCTGGTGTGCGAGGTGAGTCATGATCGGTGGCTGTGACCTTCGTTTTCCCACCTCGTCTGACCGGCTCGGCCCAATCGGTGCGTGCAGCGGTCCGCCGGCGCGGCCTACCCACTGCCCATCTCACCTCGTTCACCGTGCCTGCCGGGTTGCGCGCCGAGCACCTGCATGCGGGACCGAGCTTCGCGGACGTCGTCGCGCCGGTGTGCGGCATTGCACTGCTGGAGGCCCCGACGGACTGGCTGGCCCGGCTTCCCCGTCAGTACACCCGGCGTGATGTGCTGTTCATGCCGATCGGGGAAGCGTACGGCCTGCGGCGTCCGGCGTTCATCAAGTCCCCCAGCGACAAGGGGATCCGGGCGATGGTCTACGCAGACGGCTCCCGCCTGCCAGGGCCGGATGCCGTGGATCCGGCCACACCGGTGCTGGTCAGCGACGTGGTGGTGTTCACGGTCGAGTACCGGTTGTACGTCCTGGACGGCATCGTCTGCACGGGGAGCCGGTACGCGCGGGGAGGCGAGCTGGCCCTCGGCCCGTTGTCGGACGAGGCAGTCGCATTCGGTCGGGAGGTGCTGGCCGGTCTCGGCTCGACGTTCCCGAGCGCGATCGTTGTGGACGTGGGCATGGTTGACGGGCACTGGGCGGTGATCGAGGCGAACGCCGCGTGGGCAAGCGGCCTGTACACCTCCGACCCGGACCGGGCTCTCGATGTCATCCTCCGCGCTGCCGGCCCCACCGGCGCCCTCGTCTCGCGCGACCTACCGTTTGTACGCCCCTGCGGTCAGACCGAGGCGGAGGGCAGCCGGTGACCGGGCCGGGAGAACTGCCGCACCAGCAGTACGCCCAGGCCGTCGCCGGGCGATGCGCTCAGGTCGGACGTCTTTGGCGTGGATCTGGGCAAATTCCGGGTGGCGACCTACCAGGATGTCAGCGGCCTGAGTTTCGGGCAGGGCGGTGACGTGGCGAAGTCACTCACCCCGACAGGGGAACTCGTTGAGAGGAAGGTGCCTGGCGCACAGCCGAACCTCTCGATCTCGCTCCTTGACGGCAAGAAGGCTGCGGTTGCGCGTGTCAACCTGGTGAATGCCTGGGCCTCATTGCGGGAAGCACCGGACCTTGATGAGGATCGCTTTCAAAGAGCGCCATCAACCTGACCGCAGGCAATGCCGACGCGGCGATCGAGAAGGTCTACGAAGACATGACCATCGATAACTGATCACCGGCCTCCGGTCCGATCTCCCCGCCCAGGTCAGCCGATGTGTGTGATCAATCCTCAGCGGCAACCGATCAAGGTCCGCCGTCACGGGGCACCGGTCGTGTGGTCTGCCTCACCTGTGACCAGGTGGATCACCCGGCAGAGAGTTGTTCAGTAGTGACGCCTGCGGGCGCTGACGTCGCTGGCCAACTCGAAGTTGGCACGCGATGTTTCGACCGGCCAGTCTCCGGCTCTGCTCCCGACCGAGCGGCAAGACCTCGACCAATGCCGCTGTCTATTGGCACTCTCCGGGACGATTCAAGACGATGCAGCCGAGATAGCCGACGACCCGAATCGGCTCACCAACGAGGAAGTCGAGCACTCCATAGGTCCTGGCGTCGGCTGTCGGAGAGGCGCCTGCCTGCGCCTCGGCAGGGGCGGCGAGTGCGAGGCTGCCGAAGGCAAGGAGGGTGCCTGCTCCAGCAGTGGCGACGACGCGCTTGACGCTCTTCATGGCTACCTCTCCGAAGGGGACAGGGCTGCGCGGTCGCTCAGGAAGACCGTCCCGGCGGCCGTTCATCAGCCGGGAGGCTTCCCGGCCCATCGGGCCGATAAGCTGTCTTCCCCCCAGAGTGAAGGCGCATGGCAGTGCCATACGTTGCCAACGGCTTCATGGGCGCCAGGTGGTGCTGACCACGGCCTGCGCGCGTCGACCACGGCGCCTGGAAGAAGCTGGTCGAGGACCCGAGCAGCACCTTTGAACCGAAGGCTACAACCGGCTGGCCAGACTGGATTACTCACAGCGAGGATGCGGGACAGCTTCTGAACTTGACTTTTATCTACGACTGTTACTCAGAGCGACGAGGGTGGTTTCGCGTCTTACGGTCCTGCCCACGTCGTAGCGGGGTGCCCGGTGTCTGTTCTTGACGCCGGGTGACTGGGCGCATCACCCGGCGGGGTTGGGTACCTGACGGTGACGCCACACGTCATGGAGATCCCAGTAGTAGGGCGAGTCCTGGTCGGTGTTGTCGACACCGCGCAGTACCTCGTCGCCTCGTGGGTCGTCGCGCAGGGCCAGCCGGACCGCTGCCGCGACCCGTACGGCTTCGTCCTCATCGTGAAGGCACACGGCAAGAGCGTCCGAAGCGACCAATGCGTCCGTGGGGGCGTCGCCGAGTGCTTTGCAGGACCTCACGCGCACCGCGGCGTCCGCGTCCCGGGTGCATGCGACGGCGGCGGTCAGTGCCTGGGGGTTCCCTGTTCTGATCGGCCACTGCAGGCCGGAGACCGCCCATCGGCGGACCTCGGCGTCGTGGTGCCGGGTGAGCGCGGGCAGCGTCCGCGTGGCCCGGGGATCGAGGGCGTCGGACAGTCCGGCGGTGAGCTCCCGCATCACCCGTGGGTCCTCCTCCCGTGCCGCCCAGGGAAGGAGGTGGTCGACGATCGGCCGGACGAAGGATTCGTCGTCGCTCATGTCGAAGAGGACGCCCAGGCGAAGTACCAGCGCGCCAAAGTACCGCTCCAGTGGGTCCGGACGGTCCCGCAGGGCACCCGCCGCGTCCCAGACGGAGGGGTCCTCTCGCTGTCGGAGCGTATGCGTGGTGGCCCACCACACCTCGTGGTTGACGTCCGGCTCTGCCAGGGCGCGCTTCATCAGCTCGGCGAAGGACGGCGTGACCCCGTATTTGGACTCCAGGTCGGTGAGGATCGCGGCGTGACCGGTGCGGACCGTCAGACCCCCGAGCGACAGTTCCTCGCAGACCGTCCCGGAATCCTTCCGCACTGTTCTGCGCCCGGCCGGCGCCGACGATCCGCTGCGGCGGCGGAGTTCGGTCTCGGCACCCGTGGTGTGCCAGTACCGGGCCAGTTCCAGGGCATCGCGTCCCTCGGCGTCCTTGGGCCACAGGTGTGCCCCGCGGTTGGTGAGCGCGGCCGCGATGGAGTGGTCGCCGAGGTCGATCGCACGCAGCAGGGGAGTACGGCCGTCGGAGGCGGTGCAGTTCAGCCAGGCCGACGGCATCAGCACTTCGGTGACCGGCAGGTCGAAGGCATCCACCGCCAGGCACAGTGCGGGCGTGCCGTGCTCGTCGACAGTGTTGGGGTCGGTCCCCGCTTCCAGCAAGGTCTCGACGGTCTTCGCGTCACCCCTGCGTACGGCCGCGATGAGTGGCTTCTCGCCCATGGAATCCCTCCCCATGCCATGCCGCACCGCTGCCCCGGCGGGCAGCGTTCGCAGCCCTTCGGACCGCTCCGTGCTGGCCCTCAACCTGATTTTCGAACAGGCGATCCTAACGCGAGGGGAGGCGGTGGCCGGGCAGCATAGGGCCTGTTGTGAAAGTGCCGACGGGCCGGACGAGGTGCTATCCAGGTCCGGCCCGTCCGCTCGTCTCTACAGGTCGAGCTGGTACCGCAGTGTCGTGTGCGTGGGCAGGTAGCCGAGGCTGTCGCTGATGTGTCTCATGTGCGTGTTGCTGTCGGCGGTGTCGGTCAGGAGGCCGCCGAGGTCCGGGTAGTGCCCGTGGGCCTGCCGGATCGACTCGGCCTTCATCCAGCGGCCGAGGCCGTGTCCACGGTGCTCGGGCAGTACGCCGGTGCCGTAGTGCTCTGCGTCACCGGTGCCGCTGCCGGGGACGACGAGTTCGGTGAACCCGGCGATCGAGTCGTCGGAGGTGTCGATGGCGACGACGGTGTGCAGCAGGTCGCCGCGCTGTTCGACGGCCTTGGCCGCGGCCCGGACCCGGTCCACGTCCCAGATCGTGATGCCGTGGTCGGTGTCGTCCATGGGCATGTCGTCCATGGCGCGACGTGAGTCGGCGAACGTCTGGGCGAGATCGTCGGGGACGGTTCCCTGCCAGGACGCCAGCCGGTAGCCGGGATGCGGACGTTCGATGATCTCGGCGAGGGCGGTGGTGTCCACGTCGGCCAGTGGCAAGCGGGCGAACCTCAGGGTGAGGACCTTGCGGAAGCCGTGGGCCGGCAGGAAGTGGTCGCCGGGCGATCCGGCCCCGGCCTGCGCGACGACGCAGCGCCGGTTGTTCTCCCGAGCGGCGGCCACGGCGGCGTCGAGGAGCCGGGTGCCGACGCCCTTGCGGTGCTCCACGGGATGGACGTGGAGGGTCAGTTCCGCCAGGTGCGCTTGTCCGCCATCGAACAGGCGGAGAAAGGCCGTCCCGACAGGGTTGGCATCGGCGTCGGACGCCAGCCATGCGAGACGCCGGCTGTGTGCTCCGTGAGCGGGGTCGGTCAGTGGGGTGATGCGAAGCGACAAGGTGTTGTCTCCGTCGTGAGGAAGTGCCAAAGGTCAGTACGCGGGCTCAACTGCTGGGCACTCCTGCGCATGTGCTCCACACCTCCTCGTCGACGTGCCGGTCCGGAACGAGATGGACGGCTGGGAGAACTTAACTGGCCCATCAGCTCCGTGGCAAAGGATTAACTGCAGGCTGCTGCGACCGTGGTCACAGCCACTCGTTGATGGCTGCGACCAGCACGGTTGCCTCATAGCGAACGGCGGCTTGTCGTACCTTGTGGCCACGGCCCGGTGGCGTTTTAGACGATTGATGCCGCACTCCACAGCGTGCCGCTCGCAGTAATCGGTCTTGTCGAACGACGGAGGCCGGCCACCGCGGGCGCCAAGCCTCTTACGGTTTCGGATCTGATCCTTCTTCTCCGGGATCGTGCACAGGATCCCGCGTCGGCGCAGGTAGGGGGGGCAGCAGAAACGACGCAGCCTGCCTGGCCCCGCTCACCGTGGCTGAGGTCAGGCGCCTGCTGGCAGCTGATGGCCCCTGGCCCACACATCGCCGCACCGACGCACTGATCTGGTCCCACTGGCGCAGACGCCACCAGGCCGTCGCCCGCGCCTGCCGCTACCGCCGACGCACCCGCGCCTGAGGCGACTTCACTGAACCGGCCCCTGACCCACCGGCAGCCCGCTAGGCTCGAAACTATGACTCTGACCAGCGGGAATGGTGAAGTCCCACTGGAGTATTAGGCTCTGCCCGTGTCTGACTGCCGAGATCCTTTCAGTGTCTGCTATCCCGCCCTTCTGCCGTGGGCGCAGCCTTCCCGGCAGGACGACCTTCACCGTGCTGTGCGGACCGCTGTGGAACGCTCGCTTGTGGTGCTGTGGGGCCATATAGACCTGGAGAAACCGGCGACTGACACTGACGTACACGCGATCGTCGCCGCCTCCGACGCGTATGTCCAGGGCTGGTTCGACGCCGTGATCCGCCCTGTTGCCCAGTACCCCATGAACAACTGGGGATGGCCGTCCTCGCTGGGGATGTGGCTGGATGCCTCCAAGAGCCACGGTCGGGGCAGAGCCTTCCGTCGCACCATCGCCGAGAATCTCGACCTCTTCGCCAGGTTCCCCCTCTGGGGGACGCTGCAACTGGTCGAATACGCCGGGCACGCTGCACGAATGACGACGGGAACTCCTCGGCAGCGGGCTGCCGATGCCACTGCTGAGACCCTCCGGTGGGCGTGGGCCCGTCACGTCGGCAGACGCGGCTGGGACGATGCCGAGTGGTACGAGTACGTGGAAGTGAACGAGCTGATCGGCTGGACGACGGCGGCGCTGCAACTTCCTGGGGTGAGGCCGTCCCAGGCTGCCAACCGGGTGGAAGAGATCGCCGGACAGACGTGGGACGGCTGGTCACCGTGGACGTCGGATGAGCTGCCGGCACCGTTCATTGCCCAGGCGGCGCAAGCTGTGGCGGACTGTGTGGCAACAAGCGCGGCTCCGTCTTTTCCGCTCGATTAACAGTGGCACCCCCGGCAGCGCCCTTCACAGGACGGAGCCAAACCCGTCCCGCGCGCGAACGGCGGTCCCGGCCCTCGTACGCAACCGGCAGGGATGCCTACTCCTCTGACTCACCGGAACCGGAGGATGCGGGTCCGGCTTGATGGGACACCGACTTCCGGGAGAGGCGATGACGTACATGCTGCTCCCGCGGGAGACGGCGTGATCCGCCGTGTGCAGCGCTCCTCGAATCCTCGTAGACAGCCGGCCCCGCCCCTCGCCGACGGCAGCCACTGTCAGCGGCCTACAGCGCCAGGAACCCCTCGACCTCGCGTTTCAGGGGAGGCGGCACGTCGGCCAACTCCGAGACAATCGAGCGGATTTCCCGCCTGAGTTCGGGGGACTCGCTCCAGGCCTCCCCATCCCTGGTGAGCACGGCCGCCAGCAGGTCTCCCTCGTACATGTCGCCTTCCGCCAGTGGGTCAACCCGAAGGACTTCCACGGCCAGCGGCAGGAGATGGGCAAGGCCCACGTTCTGCTTGATCAGCAACCGCATGTTCTCGACCGCCAGGCCGCCGATCGGCTTGCGCCGCAGCTCGCGCACGGTTGCCATCAGCCGGGTTTCGCCGCCTGACCCGGCCGGCCAGCGGTCGCGCTCAAGTTCCTCAAGGGAGCGGTCACGGTTCACGAGTCGAGTCACTGACCGATCGTCCCATGCCAGGTCTCCAACGCGATTCTGAGGGATTCGAGTTCAGCTCGGGGGAAGTGGTCACACCACTTGCCCCGGTAGCCGCTCTCGCCGTAGGTCTGGGCCACTTCATCGAAGCAGCGGATCACAGCACGGGCCAGCGGATCGGCGTGGAGCTGGCCCGACCAGATCCCGGTTCCCTTGTTGTCGTGGTCACTGCCGTGGCCTAGCTCCAGCAGGCGGATCCAGACCTCGTCGGCTTGGCGGTAGAAGATCCACCGGTAGGCGGTCGGCTCGGCCTCGAACTGCACCCGGGTTTCCGTCTCGCCCGAGACGAGCCGGGTCACTGCAGTGAGGAGATCCTCCGGCGCACTGGTGATATATGACGCCGTGAGGTCGACTTTCCCCCGGTGGTCCTCAACAGTGCAGTCGGCCCAGCCACGCCCACGCAGCGTCCAGCCCACCCGCATGTCTGCCGTCACGGCTGCTCCCCGTCAAGGATGTGCCGGTCGGGCTCGGGTGCGGGCTGCGGCTCTTGCATGGCGGTGAGCTTGCGGACGAAGAGGATGGCGAAGATGGCGGCCGCCAGGTTGAGCAGGTCCGAGACGGCCACCGCGACGATCGACTGCTGAAGCGCGTCGACGGTGTCGGCCCGCTTGTCGAGCGTGGAAGCGATCCGGTCGGCCAGCAACGACACGACGACCAGGCCCCACCACACGTTCACGGGCCGGCGCGACACCTCACGCCAGGCCCCGTCGGTGGACGCCGCCTGCGCGCTCGCTCTCCACACCTCGCTGGCCACCCGGTACGGCATCCACAAGTTGGCGAACGGCACGAACCACCCGCCGATAGCCCACCCCTTGCCCAGGGTGCACACGTCCTGGGCGAAGTAATCCGCGTTCGCACGGACGCGCTCGAACCAGACGATGAAGGCGACGGCGGTAGCGAGCGTGCCCAGGATCTGCAGCAGGCCGGCCACGCTGTAGAAGACGTCCGCGTGCTTGAGATCCAAGTCGCTGGCCGACAACAGGTCGTCCAGCACCGCGTACTGGTTGATGTCGGCGCCAACCGCGAGGAGGTCGGCGCCGGCGACCAGGGCGAGCAGCACGGTGACGGCCGTTGCGGGACGGCGGGGTGAACGGAGCACAGGGCCGCCGGGCAGCGGCCCGGCAGGGCTGTACGACATAGGCAAAAAGACTCCCGAGAACAACAAAAAGCCCGCCTCAAAGCGGGTGCATATGGAACCTACGTCACGGTCTGTGGCATGTCCAACGAGATATCTGCTTCGCGCAGGCGCCGCGCAGGAGGCCACTGCCGGCACAGGGCTGATCGCTACTGTGGGCAGCGTGGAGTGAAATGCCAGTGAAAATGGGTGGAGACGGCGAATATCAAGCGTCTACTCAACGGGAGAGTTCCTGCCCGGCTTTGGAGACATTTCACGCCCGCCCGTGAGTATGCGCCACCTGAGCCGCTGGCACCGGAACTTCGCGTTCCAACCCCGGCTACATCGACACCGCGGACCACCCCCGCCCCAAGGGTATGCACGCATCAGCACCGTCCCACAGCCAAGACGATCACCGCGGCAGCCCAGGTGAATTGGCCAGCAGAGTCACGAAGGCAGTCACCTCAACTGTCGCGTACGGATCTGCGGGAGCCCGGGGGTGAGATTCCCCGGACACATCCGGCCGTTTTTCGGACGTGCTTGGTCGGCACGCGGGCGAGCAGTGCCATGCCGGGTTCCCGCTCCAGACCGCGGATCTGCTGGGTGGTTCGTGGTCCAGGGGCCGCGGGCGGGCTGGTGGTCAGGACCGCCGTGTGCGCCCCCTGCGTGGCACGAGCTGCCGTTCCTCGACGGAATCCAACGCGGTTGGACACGGAGGTGTCCCTGTGATCGGGACAATTCTGGTTCCGGGAACGGCTGGTGCGAGCAGGGAGGGTGTGTCATGCGCTGGGTGGGATCGTGGGCAAAAGCGTTCGGGAGCGCGGCCTTGACTGTGGGGATGGTGACGGCAGGGCCGTGCGCGGCGCCGGCGGAGGCGCACGGGCCGGGGGCTGCCGTGAGCTGCGTGGGGACCAACACCATCGAGTTCTCCCCGGGACTGAGGCTGCAGGCGAGAAGGACCCGGATCACCGGGACGGGTGCCTACACCTGTACCTCCGCCGAGCCCGGTTTCACCTCCGCCACGTCCGAGATCAGCGGGGGAGGGGTGAACGGGTGCTTCGCCTCCGACGCCACCACAGTGGAGAAGATCACCTGGAGCAACGGCGAGAAGAGCGTGGTGGTCTACCCCATGGGGGACGTCCGGCAGGTGGCCGGACAGGCCGTCGTGCTGGTGGCCGGCACCGTGGTGTCGGGCGCCTTCCAGGGGCGGACCGTCGCTTCGCCCGGTCTCCAGCTCACGCTCGACGTGCCGTCGTGCGCCACGGACCGGGGAGTTCCGCTGATCACCGGTCCTTCGACGCTGTTGATCCTCTGACCGCGCTCAGCGACCGGCGGCCGTGACGGGCCACCTGGTCGAGGACGTATGCGACATCGTCCCGGGTGCTGGTGGGGTTGATGGTGCACATCCGCAGCACCGTGGCGCCGTGCACCCGGGTGGTCAGGAGGAGCGCCCCACCTTCCGTGCACACTGCTCGGCTGATGTACTCCTGTGCGGAGTCGGCGTCCCAGCCGGACGGCGCGTCGGCCGGCTGATAGCGGAAGGTGAGGACGGCAAGGCTGGCCGGGGTGACCAGCCTCAGCTCGGGCCGGGCCGTGACCAGGGTTGCCGCGTGCTCGGCCAGGTCCATGCCGTGCTCGATCGCCTGCCGGAAGGCCCGTGCGCCGAAGGCCTTGAGCGACAGCCACAGTTTCAAGGCCCGCAGTCCGCGGCTCTGCTGGGGGCCGTGGTCGGAGAGATTGACCTCGCCTCCCCGGGGGTTGGTGGGGGTGAGGTAGCCGGTGTCCAGGGCGTGGCGCGCCAGGTCGAAGGTGCTGCGCAGCAGTTCCGGGCGGCGCAGCAGGACGCATCCGATCTCGTAGGGCTGGAAGAGCCATTTGTGCGGGTCGACGGTGAGGGAGTCGGCGCGGCGCAGTGCCGCGCGCAGTTCCTGACCGCGGGTGGTAGCGGCCGCCGCCGCGCCATGGGCGCCGTCGACGTGGAGCCAGAGTCCTTCCCGTTCGCAGAGATCGGCGAGGTCGTCGAGGGGGTCGACGGCGCCGGTCCCGGTGGTGCCGAGTGTGGCGACGACGACGAAAGGGCGCAGGCCGGCGCCGCGGTCGTCGCTGATGCGCCGGGCGGTCTCCGCCGGGTCGAGACGCAGTGAGTGGTCGGCCGGTACGGCGGAAAGACGACTGCGGCCGAGGCCCAGAAGGTGGGCGGCACGCGAGATGGACGGGTGGGCCTGGGTGGAGCAGTAGAGCCGGGCGCGGGAGCAGTCGTCGCCGAGGTAGTGGTCGCGTGCGACGGCCAGGGCGGTGAGGTTGGCAAGGGAGCCGCCGCTGACGAACAGGCCGCCGGTCTCCTCGGGAAGGCCGAGGAGGGTCTTGAGCCAGCCGAGAGTGGTGAGTTCGAGCTGGGTGGGGCCTGCGCCGACCATCCATGCCCCCGGTACGGAGAGGTAGGCGGAGGCGAGGGCGTCGGCGAGCACGGCCGGGAAGTTGCCGGTGGAGGGGGTGAAGGCGAAGCTCCGGGGGTGGTCGAGACGGGTCGCCTCACCGAGGGCGTCGCGGGTGACACGGTCGAGTACGGGGCGCAGGTCGTCGGTGCCGTCTTCGGGCAGGGGCTCGTCCAGGACGGCCCGCAGGCCGTCGGGGGAGGGGACGCGCAGGGGCGGGCGTGCACGGGAGGTGGTGAACCGTTCGATGATGAGCTCGAGCGTATGCAGGCCCGCCGTGCGCATCGGTCCATCGGGAAGCCGGAGCAGGGGTGTTGCGGCTTCGTCGGCGGCCGCTGTGCCACCCTCCCCCGTCCGGGACCGGTCGTGGTAGGCGGCGATCCAGGCCCGTGCCTGCGGATGGAGGCGGGGCCGGGGTTCGAGGGGGCCTGCGGTGTGCCCGAGCTGGAGCAGGGCCAGTTCCTGGCCCGCGGTGACCGGGCCCGGAGGAGCGATGGCCCAGCACAAGGCCTCGTCGTCGGGGATCTCGGCGAGGTCCCAAGGCGCGGGGAGCGGTCCTGATGTCGTCCGGCCGTCGAGCCGGTAGCGCCCGGTGGGGACGAGGCCGTGCACCGCGGTGTCCTCGGCGGCGTGGACGACGAGCTGGCTCGGGCGGCGCGGTCCCGGCGGCAGCGTGCCGGGCACGGACGGCGGCAGCGCGGGCAGGAGGAAGGAGAGGATGTGCAGCCCCAGACAGGGCAACAGTCCCGCCGCGCGCTCGGCGGTCTGGACGAGGGAGACCACCGTCTGGAAACGGGGGTTGACCTCGACGGCGAGGAGCCGGCCGGCCTCCTCGACGAGGTCGAGGCCGAAGACGCCCCGGAAGCCGCGGCCGCGCAGTACCTCGCCCACGTGCCGCGCCGCCTCGCGGGCCTGTCCGTACAGCCCGTCCGGCAGATCACCGGGGTGCACGAGCTGGTTGCCGCAGTGCGCGCCCCAGGAGGCGGCGAGCTCGGGCAGCCCCACCAACTGGTGGGAGACGGCGGAGACCACGGTCCTGTCCGGCCCGGCACACGCCGTCACGGTCAGGGAGATCCCGGGAGCCCGACGGCTCAGCCGGACCGGCTCGCCCGGCCATGCGGCGAGGCAGTGGTCCAGTTCGGCCGGGGAGTCGAGCGGGACGGTGCCCCGTCCGATCAGGTTGTTGTGCCTGCGCTGGACCACTGCTCCGGGCCAGCCGTCGTTCCAGTACGCCTGTGCCGGTGCCCGCCCGATCGCGGGGACGACCACGCACGGCGGGGTGGCCACTCCTGCTTCCTCGAAGAGCTCCAGCGCGCAGATCTTGTCCGCCGCCCAGGCGGTCACCCCGGGGTCCGGTGCGAGCAGCCGGTAGCCGTGAGTACGGGCCCAGGTACGGGCGTTGGGGCCGTGTTCGGGCGCGAACGAGACGCACACACGACGCGGTCCCGGCGTGCCCCGGAGGTCTGCCGGTGCCGGCAGCGGCCGGAACGCGGAGACCGGCTCATGGCGGAGCCAGGCCGGTGCCGGGCGGAAGGACGCGCTGACGAACGGGCAGTGGTCCAGCCACACGGCCTCGTCGAGCAGATCGTCCAGCAGATTCCGGCCGGTGGCGGCGTCGATGCCCTCGATGTCCCCGGGCACCCCCGCGGCGGGGCCGGTGCCGCTCGGGCCCGGGTGGCCGTTCAGCCGGTGTCGCACGATGATCCCTCCCGGACCGGGTGCTGGGCGAGGTGGGCGCGCAGGAGCGAGGCGCCGCCGGGCACGCACCGCTCGCAGATCCTGCCGTGGTGCCGCCGATTGCGGCGCTGAGCCGCGCGGAGTGCGGCCGCTCCCCGGAGCACCGTCCCGGGAACCGAGGTGTCCCGGAGGAGCTCTTGCACCGCGCGCTCGAGGTCGCGCAAGCGGCGCACCATGGCACGGTGGTCCCGGTTGAACACCCCCGAGAACCCCGGGGGCATGTGGGGAGGCTCCATGGTCGGGCGGATCTCGTCCCGGTAGGCGGCGGCAGGGAAGTCCGCGGCGTACTCCATGGCAGCAGTGGCGGCGTCGTACAGCAGCCGCACCTCCGCCATGCTGTCGGCCAGCTGATGCCAGACGGAGCCCTGCACGGCGGACAGACAACGGTCCAGATCGATGTTCATGGCCGTGAGCAGCAAGTGGAGCAACTGGTGCCCGAGTTTCCACCGGCGCAGCGCGCACGGCAGGCTTCCCAGGGAGACCGTGTCGAACAACACCAGGGGCTGCGTCTCGACGATGCGGGAGGCGAGCCGCAGCCCCGTGACGAGCGTGGTGCGCAGCTCCTCGTCGATGCGGGTGCGGGGCAGGTCGCCGAGGAGGCACGCCTGCAGGTGCACGGTGCGGGTCCGTGCTGGCTCCCTGAGGATGCCGAAGTACCGGTCGTAGTCGTTCGCGCAGGCGGTCACTCCGCCGGCCTCGCGAGTTCTGCGACGCGGTGGTGCAGACGGTCCAGGTACGACTCGCTCTCCGGTTTCATCAGGACGCTGCGCAGAATGTGCGTGTCTTCGCGGTCACGCACGACGTGTGCGTGGCGGTGGGTGAAGGCCTCCGCGCCGACACGCGCGACGCTGAGGAAAACAGGTTTCTCCTTGGCTGCCATGCCGCGCCGCATCACCTCCTGCGAGGCGGCGCCGATCCGGGACAACGCAGCGGGCTCCGTGCAGGGGTAGTACGTCATGATGTCCAGCTCGGGCCGCTGGTAGAGCTCCAGGTGGGGCGAGTCGTCGATCAGGGCGGCCCACCGGAGTGCGGCACGGCGTCCTGCGGCGAGCACGCCGCCCAGCCCCTGCCGCGTGAGGGGCATCAGCCGCAAGGTGAGCCACAGGGCGGCCGCAGCCGCCCCCGAGCGCGAGCACTCCAGACTGATCTCCCCCAGGTGCGGCCGGACGGAGGTGAAGTACGTGTAGGGGGAGTCGTGCCGGTAGAAGCGTTCCACCGTGGGATCGGCGAAGAGCACCGCGCCGCAGCCGTAGGGCTGCAGGCCGTGCTTGTGCGGGTCGATCACCACCGAGTCGCTCCGCGCCACGGCCCGCAGGGCCTCGGCGGTGGCCGCGTCCGTGAGCGGGTCGTCGGTGAGCAGCGCGAAGAACCCGCCGTAGGCGGCGTCCACGTGGACGCGGGCACCGTACCGCCGCGCCAGCGGCACGATACGGTGCACCGGATCGACCGCGCCCAGCGCCGTGGTCCCGGCGGTGGCGACGACCGTGCCCACGTCTCCCGAGGCCAGCAGCCGCTCCAGCGCGGCCACGCTCATCCGCCCCCGGCCGTCGACCGGCACGGTGTGCACGGTCATGCCCAGCAGATGACACATCCGCGCGTGCGTGTAGTGGCCTTCGGCGCTGACCGCGACGGAGCGCGCGGGACAGCTCTCCCGGGCGACGAAAAGGGCCTCCAGATTCGCCATGGTGCCACTGCTGGTGAGATGCCCGAGATGCGTCCCGAGCCCCACCATGGAGGCCAGCCGACCGACCGCTTCCTCCTCCATGACCGACGTGGCGGGACCGCCGTCCAGAGCGTGGTTGTTGGAGTTGACCAGCATCGCGGCCAGGTACCCGGCGACAGCGGCCGGGTGCGGCGGCTTGAGCATCTGCCCCGCGTAGCAGGGATGGAAGAACGGGTAGCTGCCGTGCAGTCGGCCGACCAATTCGTCGAACGCCTCGGCGCAGGATTCTTCACCGACCTCCATGGCCGGGTGGGCCGCGTACTCCTCGTACGACCGGGTCCACGCCTCGAACGCCTCGACCCCGTGCTCCAACCACCGCTTCAGCTCCATGACCGCCCCCCAGCGCCACAGCCCGCCCGACCGGGCAACCGTAGCCACGGCCTCCCGGCGCGCGCGGGCTCGGGCTGCCCGTCTCACCCGAACGAGGAGGCCCTGCGCGGGTGACCGCACCCCGAGGCCGTGCACCGTGGTGCTGGACAACGCCTCGGCACACACGGCCAAGGTGTTCAAGGGCCGCCGCGGCCAGCTGTCGAAGATCGGGGTGGACCTGTTCCACCTGCCGCCGCGCAGCCCGGAGTTGAACGACATCGAGCTGGTCTGGCGCCAGGCGAAGTACCAGGACTACCCGCAACGCGCCCAGACCAGCACCGACGCCATCGGCAAGGCCGTCGACCAGGCCATGAACCGACAACGCGACCGGATCCGACAGTCAGCAACGAACGTCATCGAAGCCACTTAGTCACGCTGGGGCCAGGTCGGGCCCTGGTCGGTCCAGATCACGCCCTTGTTGCGGCACAGACAGAAGGGGTGGCCGATCGGATCGGTGTAGACCTGCCAGCCGTAGCCGTTGGGGCCGATGAAGTCCTGCCTCAGCGTCGCGCCGAGGTCGAGGACGCGGCGCTGCTCGGACTCGATCTCGTCCACTTCGAAGTCGAGGTGGAACTGCTTGGGGTGCTCGCTGTCGGGCCACTGCGGAGCGCGGTAGTCGTCCACCCGGATGAACGCCAGCTCGATCTCGCCGAACTGGATGCCAGCCCAGTCCTCAGAGCTTCTTTCCTTAATCGGACGGCCCGTCACCTCGGAGTAGAAGGCCGCCAGCTTCATCGTGTCCGGGCAGTCGATAATGAAATCGGTGAGTCGCAGCATCCCGGGATCTTGTCACAAGCTCACACCCGACTTCGAGACAGGCCCCAGGTCGGCTCAGCTGAGGTGCGGGAACAAGGTCTGTACCGCAGCTACGGATCAGCAGCGGACTTCGACGGAGCCGCTTAGGACGGAACAGGCATCAGCCGTGGCAAGGTCTGGCGTCTGCGATCGCCGCTGCTTGTTTCCGACTCAACTCCGTCGGCGGGCCGCCGCGTCGCGTGAGGCGATCGCGTCGACGCCCCGCGTCAGCCACCAGAACCATGCGAATCCCAGCGCGAAGGCGCCGTCGATCGCCGCGGGCACGAGCGCCAGCGGCCGCGCTACCCCCCACGCGTACAGGGTGGACACATTGACCACATCGAACAGCTTGGCGAGGATCCCCAGCAGCACGATGCCCCGGTTCTGCGTCACGTCGCGGGAGACGAGGTGATAGCCGATGCCGATGAGCACCACAGAGAACCCGAAGTCCATCCACAGCCGCAGTGCCATCACGTCGCGCGTGACGTCCGGTGCGTAGGTGAGGTCGTACGTCCAGCGGCGCGCGAACAGGATGGGCAGCCCGATCACGTAGTTGAACAGCGCAGCCACCAGGAAGAACCGCGACCAGAACGTCGGATTCGGTACCCGTGGCGCACCTGATGTCGCGGCCATGACATAGCTCCTCTCCAGGCCCATCGCAAGCAGCCTAAGAGGCGGCACGGGAAAGCGCCTGCGGAGCGAACGGGCCATGGGCGCCCGTGCGGCTTGCCCCGGCTGCTGGCTGGCCCGGCCCCATCCTCGTTCGCCCATTGGGCAAGGCCCCCACACCATCCAGTCGCCCGAGCACGTGCCGGTAGAGCAGCGCCCAGCCCGCGGCCCCGAGGGCGGGGCGCCGGGCTAGTTCGAGGGACCCATCGACGTTGTCGGCGTTTTCGTGCGCCGGTGCAGGCCGGCTGGGTACAGGTCAGCCTGGAGCGCTGCTTCGAGGCGAGCGAGCGTCGCGAGATCGGGGTAGACCTCGCCACGGACGATGCGGCCCACGGTCGGGGCGCTCAGGCCTGCGTCCATGGAGGCCCTGCGCTGCGACAAGCCGCGCTCCTTCACGAGCGCGGAAAGGGCGCGGGCAAGGGCGAGGCTGTAGTGGACGGCCACGGGCGCGCCGTCGTTCGGCACCGCGTCATGTGGCCACTCGCCGGTGGTGTAGGCGCGAGGGATTTGGTCGCCGCGCACAACGTCCCCTGTCTGAAGCTGCCCCCATCGTGTTCCTCCCTATGATCGCGCACCTCGACTGCCCTCGAGGACGCATACGCCAGCATGATGCATATATGTTCCACGCGGATTCAGGAGGGGCCATGACGACATCCCACTTCGGGCTGCCTGTCGACCTCTCCGACCTGCCGGGCTTCAAGCAGGCGGAAGTGCGTCCCCGTCGCCCGGTGTTCGTTGGCCGCGTCTCCACCAAGGACAACCAGAACCCTGCCTCCTCCCTCCCGCGGCAGGTGGCCCTCGCCTCCGAAACGCCTGGAGGCGGGCGAGGAGTTCATCGCGCATTTCTGGGACGTCGAGTCCGGGATGCTCCCCCCGAATTACGGGGCCTCGGCCGCAGGAGATGTACGACGCCCTCGCTGTCCCGATCCCTCGGGACGGCGCGCTCCAGGACCTGGTGGACCGGGCCGAGGCCCTGGGCGTCACCCACGTCCAGGCCGAGCCGAGGGCATCCGCCATCGGGGGTCAGAGGCCTGTTGTCTGCTTCGCCCCTTGGAGGATGCTGGTGATGAGCTCCTCGGTCTGCGGCAGCATGTCGACGTCGAGGCGTCGGTTGACCGCCTGGAGCGCTTCGACGGCGTGCAACACGCCTGCACGGTTGCCAGCTTGGTGTTCCACGGTGATCCAGTCCTGGTAGAGGAGTTCGGCTGTGTCGTCGGCGTCGAGTCCGGTGGCGATGGCGCGACGTGCGGCGTCGAGGTCGGCGATGCCGGCTTGCGGGAGTTTGCGGAGGCCGGATTCGGCGAGTTCTTTGAACTGGTCCCAGTCGCAGCGTACGGACGTGCTGAGCCGGTAGCCGGTGTTGCGCTCGCGGGGGAGATAGGGGTTTCCGTCGGCGTCGGTGCCGAGGCGTTTGCGCAGTTCGGAGATGCGGACTTGGAGGGTGTTCTTCGACCAGGGGGCTGCGGGGTCCATGGCTTCGCAGAGTTCGTCGGCGCTGCGGCCCGGTTTGAAGTACAGCAGGGCGGCGAGCGAGGCGAGTTTGGGGCCGTGGCCGGAGGACTCGATCCCCGTGACGGACACGGGACCCAGCACCCGGATTTCCGGCGCAGCGCTGTTCGCGGGGTCCGTCAGGAAGGAGGGGAGAAGCTGCTCGTTGGACTCCGGCTCCTCGGGGTGTTCTCCCTCCGTTGCGTGCTCGGCTTCGGCGGTGCCGTCGCCGTCGGGCGCGTTGGGAGGGGGAACGACCTGGATGCTGTGGGTTGCTCCCGCTGCAGCAGTCAGGGCGAGGAATGGTGAAGTCTGCTGGGGAAGGGACGTGGCAGGGTCGTCCGCGTCAGTTGGTGGCCGGGACAGCGCGGGTGTCGGGGTGGCGCTGACGGCGGATGGGACGGGCGCTTCGGGAACGTGGGTCCAGGCTCCTTCGGCTGGTGCAGATGGCTGTTCGGCTGTGCGCAACGCGGTGAGGAACTGCTCGAAGATGTCGTCCGTCAGGCGCTGGAGGGACACCGGTGTGCCCAGAGCCGTGCAGGACTGCGGGTCTTCGTCGGCGGTGGCTTTGGCCATGGCGTCGGCGAGTTGCCAGGCGTCGTCGGGGGTGGTCTCGGCGGCGCAGATCAGCATCCAGGGCAGGGGCTCTGCCGCGTCCGGACGGTTCGTGTTCTGGTAGGCCTCAAGGAGGAACTCGCCCAGGTCGCGCAGCGCCGTGCGCGCGCCGGGGACAGCGCGGAGTCGGCCTTGGGGGAGGAGCCGGTCGATCTCGTCGTCGACGCTCACGGTGAGGATGTCGGCGTGGTCGCTCCATGCGGACGTGGCTGCTTCGGCGGCGATGGCGCGGGCGCTTCACGGATCCTTTCCACCGGGCCGTCCAGCAGGAGGGTGCGGACGTGCGGGAGGTTCAGCAGGAAGTGGCTGTCGTCCGTGCCGGTGCCTATGGTCACGAGGCCGGGGTAGGGGGCCGGGACGCGCTGTGCGTCGTCGGCGCCCAGCAGGCTGTCGCGGTCGGCCAGGGTCCACCAGCCGTCGTCCCCTTCGGTGAACGGCGCGCAGGGGGAGAGAGTCGAGTCCTCGGCAAGTACCTCGACGGTGTGGGTGCGTACACGGGCGCCGCGCAGCGCGGGGAGCGGTTGACCTGAGCTGGTTGCGCGGTGGGCCATGGTGCGCAGGGCGGTGTCCAGGAGTTCCACGCTGGCCGGCTCGCCTGTGGCGGTGAGGACTTGTTCGAGGCGGGACGGTTCGTCGGGGACGGCGATGCTTTCGCCGGGCTTGCGGCGGCGTTGTTGCAGGATGCGTTTGACGCCCAGGGTGCCGATCAAGCCGGCGGACAGCAGCGCCCCGGCTCCTGTGATCTGCCAGATGCTGTTGTCGGTTTGGGTCCTCTTCGCGGTGCCGAAGGCGGGCTTCGGTGATGGCGGTAGGGGACTGGTGCGGTGTGGGGCTGGGGAGGTCTGGCGGTGCGGGGAAGTCGGATTGGTCGGTTTGTCCGTGGGGTGGGTGGGCCGGGACGGGGGTTGGGGCGTCGCTGGGGGCGGCGTGCCGGGGTGGTGGCGTTCGTCTCGATGCTGCTGAGGTGCATCGCCGGATGAGGCGGGATTGGGCGGTGAGGGGAGGGTGAGTTCCTGGCCTGTGTAGATCAGGTCCGGGTCGGTGAAGTGGCGGCCGTCCGGCTGGGGTTGGTCGTGGTTGAGGTCGTAGATCTCGGGCCAGGCGCTGGCGTTGCCGAGTTCGCGGTGCGCGATGGTGGAGAGGCTGTCGCCGGGGTGGACGGTGACGGATCGATGCGGTGATCCCGTACTCGGAGATGCGGTGGCAGCGTGGGGAGTTGCTGTGGTGGGTGCAGGCGGCAGGCGGAGTTTCCATCCGGGTTGGAGGATGCCGTCGGCGCGGAAGACGGTGCCGTCGACTGACCCCTCATGCCTGTCTGGCCTGGTACAGCCATGCCCAACGGCGGACGCCTCGTTCCCGTGCCGAGCCTTCGCCGTAACGAGGATCAGCAGATCGAGCGCGTCACCGCCTTGATCCTCGACGCGACGGTGTCGCCGCCGGCCGGGGTCGTGAACGCCTCGACGCTCAAGCTCCGCCGCTTCATCGACACGATGGCCCCGCGGGTCAAGGGCACCGCGCACGAGCTCCTGCGGGAAGACGACCCTCGTCGCATCGCCGCCGCAAGGGTCGCTGACGAGGCCACGTACAGGGCGAAGTGCTTGGGCCCCGGAGACGGGCTGGAGAGCGCGTTCACGTACTGCCGGAGCCTGGCCACCATCGTGACGGAGCTACGCAGCCACTGGAAGAAGCTCGACCAGTCCGTTGGCACCGAACCGGGGCCGGGTCCGTGTCAGGCGGACGGCGCTCGAAGGCATCCCTGATCCGACAACGGCGTCCGTGTAGAAGCCCCGGACTGTGCTGGAGCGCGACCGGCATCAAGCGCGCTTGCCAGTCGAGTGCGGCCCACTGCGGGGTAGCTTGTGGCTCGCCATGACGGGGGCGGCACCCGCTGGTGCAGGGTCGCCGGAGTGGCGCTGTCGTCCCCACATTTTCGCGCGGCGCAGGCGACCGCACCGTAGACCGGCTGCCCCGGGAGCAGGCCTCCTTCGTCCACAGAGAAGCCGCGGCTTCCGCGACGCGGGGACCCGGGGCAGCCTTGGCCGGCCGCGTCCCTGAAGCGCTTCCCCTTCCATGGGGCGCGGCGCTGCAACCGGCCACCGGCCCGCACGTCTCCCCTTCGGTTCCCCCAGAAAGATGTGCGGGCCCACCCTCACACCACCTGAGTGACCGTCAATGCCAACAAGGGAGAAGCCGTGACGATAAACCTTGCCGCCCCGCCGCCCTGCCGGATCGGCTGCCTGGCCTGGATCCCCCCGGTTTCGGGGAGCAGACCGGGAGGACGCCGTGCTGATGGTGCAGGCGAACTACGGGCCGAAGAAGGGCTTCTACCAGCTGCCCGGCGGCCACGCCGACCACCTGGAACCCGACTGGGAGGCCATGCTGCGCCACGTCAAGCGCGAGCTGGGCATCGTGCCCGTCGTCGAGCGGCTGCTGGGCAAAGACTGGGTGCCCGCCAAAACCGAGACCGGTGCCGCGATGGGTCACAACTTCGTCTACCTGTGCAGGCCCGTGCCCGCCTCGGCGCAGCTCCGGCTGCCGACGGCCGAGCCCGGCATGGAGGCAGAGCTCACCGCCCACCGCTGGATGACGCCCGACGAACTGGCCGAGCACACCCAGCCCTACCAGGCCCGCCGCTTCCGGGCGATGTGGGAGGCCTGGAAGACGGACACCTTCGCCAACCTCAAGCACGGCAGGCCCCTCCCGCCGGCGGTATGAGGACGTCCGTCCTGGACGCCGGAGGATCCCACCCGGCCCCCAGGACGGAGCACCAGGCGTCCCGGCGCGGCCAGGGCAGCTCGCGCAGCCTTCCACCGCGTACGCGAGTGTCACGAGCCCCAAACGACGATGTTCCCGCGAACGCTCGTGGGAACACCCCACTCAGTAGTTCTGGGCCAGGTCTGTGGCAGCGGATGCGGTTTCTGGGTGGTCGGGGCCGAGGACGCGGGTGCGGGCCTCCAGGACGAATGTCAGGAGTCGACTGGCCTCGGTGGACCGGCCTTGGGATCGGAGTGCCAAGGCAAGGTGGTGACGGGTGCGCAGCGCGTCGGGGTGGTCGGACCCCAGGGTGTGTTCGCGGATCTCCAGGACCGTACGGTGCTCGGATTCGGCTTCAGCGTGTCGTCCCATCTCGCGCAGGGCGATGGCACGGTTATCGCGGCTGAACAAGGTAAAGGGGTGGTCGGGCCCCAGGGTTTCGGTGAGCGGTGTGAGGACAGCGCGGTGTTCGGCTTCTGCTTCCTCGACACGTCCCATGTCACGCAAGACGTTGGCGAGATTGTCGCGGCTGATCAGGGTGTCAGGGTGAGTGGGGCCGAGGTAGATGGTGCGGGCGGCGACGACCGCACGATGCTCGGCCAGGGCCTCGGGCAGGCGGCCGAGGCGCCGGAGGGCGCGGGCGGCGTTGTTACGGCTTCTCAGTGCATCTGGTCCAGGCGTCTCAGCAGCCCGGCGCCAGCCTACGACAGCCAGGTCGTAGCGGCCTTGGGCGTAGGCGGTGGCGGCAACGCGTTCTGCGTCAGCGTGATCAGCGCCGGCCAGTATCAGACGGACAACAGGCTCGGGGATAAGGTCACCAGGTCCGCTGCCGCGCTGGGTGACATCCAGCAGGTAGTCAAATACACCCACTCGCTCCCCGGATTGCTGAAGCAGCGCGGTAGTCGCCCGGCGTGGCCTCGTCGCCCACGCCCACGCCTCGTCCAGCGATTCGGGCCGCAGCCGCTCGCCACCGTGTTTCTCTAGGTAGTGCTCGTGAACGGCCTCAACGAGCGTGCGGGACAGCGACGCTGCGTGCCCTGCACGCCTGATCTCCACAGCAGCCGTTACCAGGGCCGCTGCCCGAGGATGTCCGGGAGCGTGCGCGCTGGTGTTTGGGCTCCACGCGTTCTGCCAGAGCTTGAGCAGCTCAGGGCCTGCCGCGAGGTACTCAGCGAGACCGTATTCGCTTCCCACGGTGAGCGCGCTCTCGATTCGCGGGTCCCACGCACGGAGCCTGGCCCGGTCGGTCTCGGCGGCGCTGAGCAGCCGGGGAAGGTAGACACGGTGAGCTTGGTGGAGCAGCTCCGCTGCCTGTTTCGGGGCGCCGCGCTCGTCGTCCTCGCCGGTCAGCAGGGCTTCCTCAGCCGTCCGGAGGGTGGCCAGGATGACACGGTGATGACCGCCGTTGTTCAGGAGTCGCCCGACGTCCTCGCGCTGTAGCCCGCCGGCCCCCAGATACCCCTCAAGATCGTTCAGCCAGAGTACGCAGCGACGCTCTCTTGCGGCCAACGCCAGTATGGCGGGCAGAACTTCACGGTCTTTCGGCGCAAGCAACAGGTGATCACCGAGCGTGGCCCGCATCGCCTCCCACGCCGACCGGGACTTCCCCGCAGTCGAGTCACCCACCAGCAGTATGAACCCGCCGCGTGCCAGCAACTCGCACAACTCGGTGTCAGCATCGCGCGGCACGTATGCAGGGATCCGCTCGGCAGCTCCCTCCTCGGACTGCGTGGCAAGAGCCGGATGAACGCCCAACAGGACCGGATCGGCCACCTCCTTAACGTGGATGAGCGACCCGTCCGCTCGCGTCAGAACGCCGTGCAGAACCCGATTTCGATCATCGTCAGCCTGCTTAACTGCCTGTTTGTACCTCTCCTGCCACAGCCCCATCACGGCCACGACCCCAGCGGCCCCCGCGCTCACTGCCGACACGAGCCATGGACTGGAGATCTTGAACGCAACGATCATCCCTGGTGCCGCCGTCAGTACACCCAGGCACGCCACGATCAACATGAGCCGCCCGTGCCGCCACTCCCGCATGACCCATACCTCCGCAAAGTGAGACGCGCCAAACAACTTGCAGGGTGGTTCGCGTTCCGCGTGGGAAATCGTCAGACGGCGCCCCCTCGCGTACCCGGTCGGCATTCTGCTCCGCGTGTGCGACGTTGGCCGCCAGCCGGCCCGTCAGCTTCTCCGCGTCCTGCACCGCTGGCGGAGACGGCAGGCTGCGCGCATGCCATCCTGGACCAAAGCCCAGCGGCACCAAAAGGACATGAATCCGAACGAACTTGAGGACTCCATCCAGCACACGCGCAACGCCGAAGGCAGAGAACACCGCTACGTGTACGCAGTCCTCAGCACCAGTGGAAAGGCCAAAGAGGTAGGCGTGGACATCGGCGACGACGCCGACTACTAAATGATGTTCCGTAAGCCCTGGTCAGGCGTGTGATGATCTTGGTGTGGGTGCTGTGGTGACGGCCTCGGAGCCGGGCTGGATAGGACTGTTCTCGGGGCTGAGCGAGCGGAAGTTCCGCAAGCTCGTGGGGCTTGTCCGGCGTCGGGTCGGCGGTGTCCCGTCCGGCGGCCGGCCGTGGGGGCTGCCGCTGGAGGACCGGGTGCTTGCTGGTGTCCGCGTACTGGCGGACGAACCTCACGATGCGGCAGCTGGGCCCGCTGTTCGGGATCTCGAAGTCGGCCGCGGACCGGGTCATCGATCACATCGCGACGTTCCTCGCGCTGGCACCGGTCCGCCGCCGGCACCCGGCGGGCACGGTTCTGATCGTGGACGGCACCCTGGGCCCAACCCGCGACCGGAACATCGCCTCGTCTTCAAAGAACTACCGCAACGGGACGAACCTCCAGGTCGTCATCTAGGCTCCACTGACACCAAGGCCCCGACTGCCGTACTCGGCAGCCGGGGCCTTCGCCATGGTTGGTGCATGGGTAGTCTTCCCCGTCCGGCACCCGGATGCTGGCGTACTGGCCGGGATCTACGCGGAGGGCGAAGACGAACAGCTCGTACGGGTCGGCGATGTACTTGTTGCCCCAGTGGCGGTCCGCGGTGAGGTGCTGGACGGCCAGCAGCCGCCCGGGCTGGCTGTCGAGCCCGGTCTCCTCGCGGGCCTCGCGCATCGCGCACTGCCGGGGCGTCTCGCCGCACTCGGCCTTGCCGCCGGGGATCACCCAGTGCCCGGTCTTGGCATGGTGGACAAGCAGGACGCGTCCGTCCCCGTGGTGGATGAACACGCCGGCGCCCACCAGAAAGTGGTCACCAGTAGCCATCGGATCGCATCTCCAGATACGCCGTCGCACCGGCTTGCTGCGCGCGGTGGACGGCTGCGAGCCGTTCCCACCACCGCGTGTCCATCACCTTCGCCCACTCGTCCACCGACCGGACTGCGAACGCGTCGTGCTCGTCCGGATCAAGAGCGATCCGGTCAAGCTCGTCGGCTGTGAGCTGACCGCCGTCGAACGCGAACCCGAGCTTCGCCACCGGCCACTGCCCCACCGACTGCCAGAACACCGCGAGGAGCTTCGGCTGGCCGGTGAAGATGATGCCGGTCTCTTCCCTGCATTCCCGCACGGCGGTATCGAACGGCGACTCGTTCTCGTTGTCGGTGTTGCCGCCCGGCCACTGCCAGACCTGCGCGTGCTGCGTGACGCACGAGCGCAGCTGCAACACCCGGCCCGCGGTGTCGGTGAAGAACATGCAGCCGAAGCTCGCGTGCATCGGCAGCCTCTTCACGTACTGCTCCGGTGGAATCCATGGATTCGCCAACGTGATCCCTCCCTACTGGAGAACGGAGTGCAGCAGGCCGGCGGCCTCAGTGACAGTGTCGACGGAGTGCTGGGGACGGGGGCCGGAGCGCGGGCGGCCGTCACAGCTGTGCCGCTGAGAGCACGGTAGAGCTGGTGCGGGACGACCCACCGCACGTCGCGGGTGTGGGCGCAGGCGGCGGTCAGCGGCAGCTCGATGACGGTGTTCGGCCGCAGCAGCCGGGCACCTCGACCTCACGGTCTCGGCCCACGCCGACGACGGCACCATCGACGCCGTCGAGTACCGCGACCACCCTTCGCGATCGGCGTCCAATGACACCCGGAGCCCGTGACGACCTGCGCCTGATGGAGGCGCTTATGCAGGGGTGAACTTATACAGCACGTGACGCGATGCCGCTCGGTAAGCCCGGAATTACGGTAGGACAAGCCTAGTTCTTGCCGCACTGTACGCGTGTGGACGACATCACTTCCGCCATTCATCGGCGTCGTGCTCGGCACCGTCGCATCGCTCGTGGGCCAACTCCTGCAAGGACGCGCATCGGAGCGGACGGAGGCGCGCCACAGCGAACGCGAACGTGCCGAGGCGCGCCGCAGCGAACACCTCACCCACATCGTTGCCTTCCTGTGCGCGTTGCAGGAAGCCGAACGGGTCGCCGTGGACCGCTACCACCACAATGAGACCGATGCAGAGTGGCAGATGCGGGCCAGGCGGGCCCTCGACAGGGTGTGGGTGACCCAGAAGACGATCCACTTGGTGTGCACCTCCAAGGTCAACGATGCGGCACGAGAAGCTGCGTTCGCTGTCCAGGACGTGATCCGCAAGGGCCCGGGTGGCCCCGGAGAACCACGGGACGAGAGGGTTTGGCAGGCCATCAGCCCTAGTCGGCGAGCGTACCTCGACGCCGCGGCCGAGTACTTGAGCGAGGAGGAGGGACACGGGGGCGCGGGCCGTGACGATGTCTCCGGAGCTCCAACAGGACGGGACCGGGCATAGATCCGTTGACCATCCGACGGGCGGGGGCGTTCCATTACTGGACCCGCTGGGATGCCAGGACCGACCAGGCAGCGCCGTACCCGCCGGCGCCCCTACTGGAGGCGTACGGCGCTCATGGGGTCCGTGACGTTGTCGCGGTCCTAGACGTCGTCCGGCATCGTCGAGTCCGGGGCCCAGCGGCCGTGCGCACGGCGGGATTCACCGGATGCGCCAGCGCGCTTGGCCGTGGAGTTCCCGGAAGCGCGCCATCCGTGGGAGGTGACCTTGCGGCCCTTGGCGTCGCAGGCGCAGCCGGCGGCTTCGGTGAGGCACTGGGTGATGTCGTTGACGGCCTCGCCGGACAGGCCGTCACCGACGTTGCTCAACCAGTCAACTCTCCTGAGTACACGGCCTGTTGTGATGTCGTAGGCGGCGAGGGTGTCGCGATATTCGCACCATGCAGTGACGGGGTCGAGGACGTCGTCGCGGCGGCGCAGGCGGACGGTGGCACCCTTGCTTTCCTGGTCGGTCTTCGAGGAGCGGATCAGGAACTCGAGGCCTGCCGCGATCAAGGGGAGGCCACACGTTCCACCAGCACCGTCACCAGGTGCGGGAACGCCAACTCCAACAAGGCTTCACCACAACCGAAGGATGACGTCCAAGATGACGGAGCGTCACCGGCGCACAGTAGTACGATCCACTTCACGAAATTCGTGCCTGAACCCCATTCAGGCGTCGCCGACACGAGCCCGCTGCTGCTGAGCAGGGAGCGGAGGTGCCAGCAGGCAGGCACTGGTGTGGCTGCGTTGTTTCGGACATGCTGCGACGCATGGACTGGATGCCCCTGCTCTCCACGCTCACAGGTGCCGCCATCGGTGTCGCGGCCACCCTGATCGCTGATCGCAACCGGTGGCAACGCGAGGAGGTCCGTCACGCGCTGGAATTGCGGCGCGAGGCATACACGGAGTTCGTTTCCGCGCTCAAAGCCGCAGGTGAGGAGATGCGAGCCATCGCGTTGGGCGACCACAAGTCCGAGTCGGCGCGCGACGCAGCGGTGCGGGAGGCCTTCCGGGGTGTCGGCCTGTATACGGCTAGCGAACACGTCTGGCTCGTAGCCCCGCCGCGCGTCGTGGCGGCCTCGAATGAGGCGTTTCGCAGCCTGCAGAAGATACGCGACGCCTACGCACGGGGCGTGACAGTCGCCTCCGCCGAGGAGACGTCCCTCATCACACAGCGCCGCACGGCCATGGCTGAGATGCGCCGCCTCATGCGTGACGACCTGGGCATCAAGACCCCCGGGATGGAATGACAGTTGGGCACCTGGGGCGGAACGACAACCCCTCGGAGTCGCCCGTCAGTCGGACGCAATTGGGGACGGAGCAGGCTGCCGAGGGTAGGCGGAGCCCATCGTGCAGCGATGCCGCAGGCGCCCTTGACTGCCCGGGCCGACTCACCCGCACCTGCTGCACCCGGCAGCCCCGACCGGCGGGAGCTGCGCGCCTGCTGCGTACGTGCCGCGGCCCGGTGCACCAGCCGGCCCCATCTTCTTCCTGCCCGAACTGCCGCTCACGGAAGCGGGAAGGGTAGTTGATCGAGGGGGAGTCGGCTCGAACAGCTGGCACGAAACGCGCCGAGCCCGGCAGAATCCTCCACTGTGCCGAGCATGTTGGCCGGGGAGTCTGCGGAGGGCACATGTCGGGCGACTCGTCAGCAACCAGCATCATCGTGGCGGCGATCAGCACCGCTGCCACGATTGGTGCGGCACTGATCGGAGTTGTGGGGAACCGTGTGAAGCAGCCTGGTCAGCCCTCCCAGAGGCCAGCGGCCTTCCCTTGTCGGGCCAGCCAGATGTGGCTACGCCCTCGTCCAGACCGGCCGCATCGACTCAGGCGGGCTCAGTTGCCGCGCCGACGGGCGCAGGGATGCGACATGGCCGCGCCGTGATCGTTTTGGCCTGTGTGGCGTCCATCTGTTTCCTCCTGTTCCCGTTGAGGTTGCTGTCGGGGGGTCTGTAAAGCTTTTGGTGTAACTGGTGTGGTTTCTGGTTCAGTTGTGGACTGCTGAGAGGCGTCCGTCGAAGGCGATGTCGAATGCCTGGAGGGCTCG
>NZ_JBSFWU010000025.1:40499-79583 GCF_053594995.1 Streptomyces sp. NPDC002536 | reverse complement strand
GAACGGGACCTCCTCGTGCGCGAAGGCCTCCAGGACGGTCTCCTTGACCTGGCCCAGCAGCTCGCCGAACGACGCCTGCGGGTCGACATGCGAGCCCGGCCGGCCGGATCGCCCTTCTCGTAGCCCGGATGCTCGCTCATCTCGGTCTGCAGGGCTCGTTCCAGCAGGGCTTTCGAGAGCTGCAGTAGCAGCCCGCCCTCACCGGTCAGCGGAGGACCAGCCGCGTCCGCGGAAGTCCATCAGCTGCTCGACCAGGGCGTTCACCTGCTCAGCCGGGATCCCGCCTGCCTCGGCCGACCCGGGTATGCGCGTCCCGGTCACGTGATCAAGCCTTTCCGGAAGGGCGGAGTCACAGACCCCGCCACACTCCCGGATCACGGCTTTGCGTGATCAACCGGAAATTCCCTCGGCCGGGCGGACCGGTGTGATGCTGACGCCGATGACCACATCCTCGCTGTCGGCGCCCGTGTCGTTGGTGTTGTCGCAGGCCGTCTGGAGAGCCTTGTCCCGTGTGCGGGCCGCCAGTGCGCCGCGAAGCCACTGGTCCGTCAAGAACGGCAACAGCCGGATGCGGGCAGCCCCTTCAGCGCTGAGCCAGACGGCACCTCGTGCGAGTGGCCTTCTCTCAGCCTGCTTTCCGGAGCCGGGCTGGGAGCGCGGGGCGTGCACGCGTGGGGAAGAAACAATCCTGCCTCTTGACGCGACCTGGCCAGAAATCCTATATGTACATACATTCCTATTTCTGCACCCTTCAGGCGGCGGGAGGATCGGTCTTACGGTTCGCCTCCGGGCGGGCGAAGACGATCCGATCTCGGGACAGGGGGCGCGATATGACGGTGTACCAGGAGTGTCTGGAGCAGCTACGGGGGACGGAGGGGCGGCGATGAGTACTGCCCCCGCGGCAGCCACAGGTGGCGAGCACTCCGCCCCTCCGATCAGCACGGTCGCGGGCACGGGCACCCAGAACTTCGGCGGTGACGGTGGTCCCGCCACCGCCGCCTGGTTGAACTCCCCGATTGGGGTGGCGGTGGACAGCACCGGCACCCTCTACATCTGCGACTACGGCAACCATCGGGTCCGGAGGATCGCGACTGACGGGAAGATCAGCACGGTTGCGGGCACGGGTGCCGCGACCTTCGGCGGTGACGGCGGCCCCGCCACCGCCGCCCACTTGAACTACCCGTTCGGCGTGGCGGTGGACAGCGTCGGCACCCTCTACGTCTGCGACTACGGCAACCATCGGGTCCGGAAGATCACGGCCGATGGGAAGATCAGTACGGTCGCAGGTACGGGCGCCGGGACCTTCGGTGGTGACGGCGGTCCCGCCACCGCCGCCCACTTGAACTATCCGGTGGGCGTGGCGGTGGACAGCGCCGGCACCCTCTACATCACCGAGCACGGCAATCATCGGGTCCGGAAGATCGCGACTGACGGGAAGATCAGCACGGTTGCGGGCACGGGCGCCGCGACCTTCGGCGGCGACGGCGGCCCCGCCACCGCCGCCCCGTTGTTCTACCCGTCGGGGGTGGCGGTGGACAGCGCCGGCACCCTCTACGTCATCGACCATGGCAATCATCGGGTCCGGAAGATCGCGACTGACGGGAAGATCAGCACGGTTGCGGGCACGGGCGCCGCGACCTTCGGCGGTGATAGCGGTCCTGCCACCGCCGCCCCGTTGTACTACCCGCGTGAAGTGGCGGTGGACAGCACCGGCACCCTCTACATCACCGATACCGGCAACCATCGGGTCCGGAGGATCACGGCCGACGGGAAGATCAGCACGGTTGCGGGCACGGGCGCCGCGACCTTCGGCGGTGACGGCGGCCCCGCCGCTTCGGCCCAGCTGAACAGCCCGTTCGGACTCGCTGTGGACTGCGTCGACACCCTCTACATCACCGACCACGTCAACCACCGGGTCCGGAAGGTCGCGTCGACGAAGATGGCCGGGCGGCCCGAGTCGGGCACGGTGGTCTCCTGGGCCAACGTCCGGAGCAGGCTGCGGATGGGGGTCCTGCGCGAGTCCACCAAGGACGGGGCCGAGATCCACCAGTTGCTCGCTGCCTCCAGGGATCACCAGCGGTGGCGGCTGGTCGCGGCAGGTCAGGACAACGGCGATGTCCTGTACAGGATCGAGAACGTGCGCAGCGGCAAGGTCCTGGAGATCGTCGGAGCGCAGGAGAGGGCCGGGGCGATGCTCGCGCAACGTGCCTACGAGGGTGCTGACGCGCGCCACCAGCAGTGGAGGCTGATCCCGGTGGGCTCGGTGACCGACACCCCGCGGGTGTACGAGATCGCGAACCGGAACAGCGGTCTACTGCTGCAAGTCGACACCAGCGCCCGCACAGTGATCAAGCAGCACGGGGCGGAGGGCGACCAACGGGACCGGCAGTGGCAACTCCTCCCCGTATAACGCACGGGGGGTCAGGGGCGACCTCGCCCCTGACCCCCCGGAAACCGGGCCCTACTCGGAACGGGACGGCTTCTCGGCGGTCGCCTTGGGCGCCTGGGCTTCGGGTGCCTTGGGTGTTTCGGGGACCTTGGTGGCCTTGGGGTAATCGCTCTTCCTCGGCATGTCCTCCAGGTCCTCGTTCTTCTGAAGGCCGCTGTGTCCCGTCACCGTCGCACTCGACTCCTTCATGCCCTTGGCCGCCGCCGTGGACACCGAGCCGGGATCCCCGGCGTACTGCGCCTGCTCACCGGCCGACGCCTGGGCGGTCCGGATGAAGGAGCCGAGGAAGCCCAGGACGGCCCGTGCTTCGGGGGACTGTTCCTGCACGACCTTTGCCCGGGAGGAAGCCCCGTGGATGGCGCTGGTGAACAGGCTCGTGGTCTTGTCGTCGTACGTGTCGTCGTCGGCGTCCTCGAAGTCGACGCCCGCCCCCGGCTGCGGCTTGTCGCCGCCGGTGGTCACCGAGAAGAGCCCCGCGCCCTTGCCCGCGAACTTGAAGATGTTGTCGAACACCATGGTCGTCACCCCTGGTCGTCGTCCGCCCGGTCAAGGCTGCTTGTGCAGCGTCCGTTGGCTGTCGGTCAGACTCTCGTCGTCGAACATCGTGTGGTGGACCTCCAAGGCGGAGACGACCTCGGCCAGCCCCTTCATGCGGAAGCCGCCGCCGGCCAGGTCGATGTCGCCGATGTCGCGGCACACCAACCGGTCGAGGCCGGGGTAGTCCCCGGACTGCGGAGGAGACAGGACCGCCACCGGCACGTCGTACATCACCGCGATGAACCCGGAGAAGGTCACCGGGATCTCGTAGCAGTACTGCCTGCGGCAACGCCGCTGCGTGGCGATGGTCTCCACGCGGGAGCTCGGCGGGACCTGGCCGGAAATCTGCGATCGCGAGGTCCAGCTGGTGGTCAGGGAGCCGCCGACGGAGGCCGTGATCCCCAGCATCAACTGCGCGTTGAGCGTCGCGGTGCCGGTGGCGCTGCCCGTGGTATTGAACCCCACCGAGTTCGTCATCCCGTTCACCACGGTGTTCGTCATCGCGTTCCGCATGCCCATCTCGGTGGCGTTGGCGTTGTCCACCCCGACGTTGTCCTTGCTGTTCTTGTTGGTCACCGTGTTCGTGTTCCTGCCCGACATCTCGTTCTGCAGCTGCGTCTGAAGCTGCGTCTGGAGATCCATCCGGAGCAGGTTCTGCAACTGCAACTGGAGCTGCGCGCTGACGCTGCCGCCGAAGGTGAGCTGGGCCGTTCCCTGGAGCGACCACGTGATGCCGTTCGACACGGTGAAATCGACCGAGTCGGTGAAGTTCATCGAGGACGTCTGGCTGCGGTTGGCGTAGGTGCGCGAGGAACACGTGTCGGGCGGGGGCTGGCTGATGTCGCACCGCACCTCGATCAGCGGCTCCCCGAGGTTCATATAGGCGATCCAGCCCAACTGGAAGGCGGAGCCGGGGAAGACGCCGAAGCTCGACTTGTTCACGGAGAACCCGACGGGCTTGTGCCGCACACCGTAGTCGTCGACGTAGACCAGGTTGGGGTGGTCCAGGATGGACCGCCAGGTCTGCTCGATGTTGAGCTCTCGCAGGTTCTTCTTCGTCAGCGGCTGACGCTTGGCCCGATCCAGGTTGTACGCGTTGGAAGACATTCCCCGCCCTCGACTAATCTGGCCGAATGTTGCCCGGTGAAATGTAAACAAGACCCTGCGCACGTTCCGAAAGGCGAAGTTAGCACGGGATGCGCCGTCCGGGAAGACATCTCCGTATTATGTGCCCAATCGAGTGATGGGACTCGACGACTGCGTCAAGTCGTCTGAGTTAATGGTAAGTTGAGGGCTGGCGATTACTTGATCGACGACTTTCGGAATCGCCCCACCTGCTGATGTCGCAGCCTTGACCGTTGCCGTGGGTGAGGTCTCCAATCTTTTTTAAAGTCGTTTAGATCGAGTGCGATTGAGTGTGCGGCGATGCCGTGCGACAGGCCACTGCACTGAGCGTCCGACCCATTGTTCTCCACATTCGGAACAGGTGAGGTTTTCGCGATGTACACCCAAGAGCGCACGGCCATGGCGAATTTGGTGGTCGGCGGCCCGGTGGCGGTGAACAGCTACGACAACGCAATCGTGGCAGCACTGATCGAGAACCGGCCGGTCATGCTCGTCCACGCCTTCAACGGCGGCTACCTGCGGCCCGCCGAACTGAAGGAGGACAGCCACGACAAGGGGGTCAAACTGGCCACCGCGCTCGACCCGGCCACCAAAGACGCGCAAGGCCACCTCTGGCACATCACCCCCGCCGGCTACTTCGGGCAGCGACCGCTGTACTTCATCGAGAGCGCCGCAGGCCAGGTGACGCCCAAACCCGCCGGCGCAGGCGCAGCCGACGCCGGACGCGGCGACGACGGCACGCCCAAGCCGCAGCGCAGGCGTATCACCGTCCACCAGGAGGCCCCCAAGAGCACAGCCGACGCCGTCCAGGTCGGCCTCCCCGACAAGGTGGGTGACAAGTGGCGCGGGAAGAACGGCGCGATCGAGGACACCCAGCTCTGGGTCGTCACGGTGACGCCATGGGGCGGGATCACCTTCGTGCCGATCACCCACCCCGACGCCATCCTCGGGTTCAAGGACCACGCGGTGGCGGCCGACAGCGAGGTGCGTCTCACCTACAACTGGGGCGGGGACTTCACCGGGACGGTCATCAACACGTTCTACCCACGGCTGCCCAGCGAGTGGAACGTCCCGTACCACCACGTCTTCACATGATCCGCGGCCACCGCCGCACCGCACCCGCCCCGAGCCGACGTGCCAACCGCCTGGAAGAGGCACCACAATGCCCGTGCCCACGGAAGAACTGAAGCTGGAGATCGTCAACGCCGCCACGGGAAAGACCCTCGGCACCAAGGCCACGCCGGGCGCGGACGGGGCACTCGTCGTCCGCGACTTCCCCGAGGGCGGCCCGAGCCCGGAGCAGTGGCAGTTCACCCCCGTGCCGGCCGCGCAGGACGGCCCGGCATATGTGATCCGCAACGCGGCCGGCGTCAAGGTGCTCGACAAGCTCGACAACCCCGCCGCCGCGGACCGCGGTGTTCGCCAGTGGGACGCCACCGCTGGCAAGAAGGACCAGCAGTGGCACGTCGTCCCCGTTCAGCGGGAAGCGGGCCTCTACTTCATCGAGAGCGCGACCGATGGCACCGTTCTCGACCTCGCCGACCCCGGCAAGGACGACACCAAGGTCGTCCTGCGCGAATACGACGAGAGCGCGGAGAACCAGCGGTGGCGGCTCGTCCCGGCCGAACCCGAGCGCACCAGCGACCCTGTGCTGCGCTGGGCACCGCTGAGCCACTGGAACAGCCGCCGGTCCTGGCGACTGGACCGCTCGCCCGCGCTGCGGCCGGTACCCGGCGCGACACCCTCCTTCAGCGACATGCTGCTGGTCCTCAAGCAGTTCGGGAGCGACCAGGACGCCGGCGGATGGAAGAACGACGGGGCCAACCCCTCGCCCGGCGGGCAACCGGGCTGGTGGGCCGGGCTCGGTGCACGGTTCCTCGCCGACACCACGGGAACAGGGCGGGCGGACATCGTAGGGCTCAAACCCGCGAAGGGAGCCGTGACATCGTCCGGCCGAGGCGACGGCACGTTCGACGACGACGAGCGCGCCCTGCACCAAGGCGCGCCCTCCCCGAGTCCCGCGGACCTGTGGACCATCGTGGCCACGACGGGCGACGGCAAGCCCGACGTCGTCGTGCTGGCCGCCGACGGTGTCCGGGTGTCCTCCCACGACGACGCCGGGAAGTTCGCGCCCACGGGCGGCAAACTGGCCCTCAAGGCGTTCGGACACGGCCAACAAGCCGGCGGATGGCTTGCCGACAAGCACCCCCGTTTCCTCGCCGACACCACCGGCGACGGCAGGCTCGACATCGTCGGCTGCCATGACGACGGCGTCTGGGTATCACTCCAGGACGAGGAAGGAAAGTTCCCACCGATCGCCGACGAACCGGTCCTCGGGGCGTTCGGCCACGACGAGGAAGCGGGTGGCTGGCTCGCCGACAAACATCCCCGTTTCCTCGCCGACACCACCGGCGACGGCAGGCTCGACATCGTCGGCTGCCATGACGACGGCGTCTGGGTATCACTCCAGGACGAGGAAGGAAACTTCGCCGACCCTCTGTACATCCTCGACGACTTCGGGACCGAGCAAGGGTGGAGCTCGGTCGAGGAACACCCCCGGTTCCTGGTCAGGACCACCGCTGACGGAGCAGTGGACATCGTCGGGTTCGGCCCGCAGGGCGTCGTCGTCTCACGCGGGCACGGCGACGGCACGTTCGAGCCATCGAAGCTCGTCCTGAACGACTTCGGGCTCGCCCAGGGTTGGACGAGCGGAAAGCACCTTCGCCTCCTCGCCGACGTCACCGGCGACGGCAACCCGGACATCGTCGGCTTCGGCGACGAGGGGGTCTGGGTGTCGCACAGCCGCGGCGGCGGCCAGTTCGAGCAGGCCCAACTGGTGTGCCGCGGCTTCGGATACAACGAGGACGCCGGCGCCTGGCGGGTCGACCGCCACCTTCGCTTCCTTGCCGACATCACCGGTGACGGACGCGTCGACATCGTCGGCTTCGGCGGCCCGGGCGTGTACGTGGCCCGAAACCTCTTCCGCCGCTTCAGGACCCGATAACCCGCCATCGGCATCCGCGCTCTGCCCGAGGCCAGGCCGGGAACACCATCCGGTGACGGCCTGGCCATCATCGGGCGCCGCCCACCGGTGCCCCTCACGGCACGGCGTCGTCTGAGCCTGCACAGCGGCCGCGAATCGTTCAGACGGCATGACCTACCATCCCCGCAGCCCCGCCGGTCGCGCTCCCCGCCCCTGTCGTCTCCCATGGGGCACGCCGCCGTATCACTCACCTCGGCGCCGAACTCGCCGACCGCCTGGAACTGTTCACCCGTGCCGCCACACCTGGCGAACGCCGCGCCGCCCTGGCTGCGCTCCTGCTCCTGGCCACCGACGTCGACGAGTCCGGCGGCGACACAGCTAACCCGAGCCCCAGGCCCCGGTCGACTGCGCCACGGTGCCGGCCCTGGGCAGCCCCGTACGTCTGCAACGCCCTCCCTGACGGAGGCCTGCTGGCCGCCTTCCCCGACGAAGACACCCGGCAGGGAAAGCACCCCGGGGGCTGGATGATCAGGCGCTGGAGGCGCCGCTGGACGCGGCCTTGGCCACCGCGGCGTCCAGGAGACCGAGCACCATGTCCGCGCTGGCGCGCTCGCGCTCGTCATCGCTGCACTGCAGTGGCTCGATGAGGTGCCGCGCGGCGTCGAGGACGCCGACGGGGACGGGGATTTCCTGGAAGGGGCCCAGAGCCCGGGCGGCTCGCTCACCTGAGGTGATGGCCGACGGCGGCTCGGCGGGGATGATCGCGCGGACGCCGTTGCCGAGCGGGAGACGGCCGGGTGGTGAGGTCATCCGGGCAGTGTCCCGTACCGTGCGGACGGCTCGGCGGGCGGGCCGGACTTCGTCCGGCTCAACGGCCGTGGCCTGGCTGGGGTTACGTGCGTGCACCCGGTGGTTGTCCCGTCCCATCGAACCGAGTCGGCACCGATTCGTCTCAACGAATCCGGTCGCCACGGGTCGGCGGCAGGTAGCGACGGGGCCGGGCGGTGAACAAGCGTCTCACCGAAGTTGGTCCGCCCAGGTCAGTCGCCTGTCATCGACTGGGTTCGTTGAGAACGGACAGTGAACGGACAGTGGTGGTGTCTTCGTCGGTGTCCGTACGACGTCTGTCCCGTCTCGGATGATCTGGTCCGTATGGAACGTGCCGCCTGGACCGGCCCCCGCCCGGGCGGCCGCGCTGTCGTCAGCGAGCGAACCTCTCGATGGCCGCCGGCGTGACAGGGGTGAAGAAGTTGACGAGGTTGCCGTCGGGGTCACGGAGCAGGAGCGAGCGGTTGCCCCAGGGCATCGTGGTGGGCTCGGTCACGAAGTCGGCGACGAAATCGGCCAGGTTGCGGTACACGCCGTCCACGTCGGCGACGAGGAATTCGATGATCACGCTGTTGTTGTCGGCCGGACGGGCGGAGCCGGGCGCGAACAGTGCCACGGTGCGGGTGCTGCCGATCGCGAGGGTCGCGCTGGCGGTCCGCAGTTCGGCGAAGTCCTCGGTGGACCAGTCCGCCCGCACTCCCGTGGCTCGCTCGTAGAAGTCGACGAGGCGCGCGATGTCGCCGGTGATGATCCGGATCGAAACGAAGTCCATGGTGCTCTCCTCGGGTTGGTGAAGCCGTTGCACCTCGGACGCTAGAGCAAATAGTGGACAGAATCGGTCCGGTATCAACGCTAGGCTCGTGGACATGGCCCGACCTACCAGCCGCGTGCTCACCCTCCTGGAACTCCTGCAGTCGGGCGGCATCAGAACGGTGGCCGAACTCGCCGACCGGCTCGGCGTCGACGGGCGCACCGTGCGGCGGTACGTGGACCACCTGGTCGACCTCGACATCCCCGTCGAGGCCGTCCGTGGCCGTTATGGCGGGTACCGGCTCGCCCCCGGGTACCGCCTGCCTCCGCTCATGCTCAACGACGACGAGGCGCTCGCCGTGCTGCTCGGCCTCGTCGCCGGCCGCAGGACGGGGTTGCTGACTGCGACCGAGACCGCCGGCGAGACGGCAGCGGCCAAGATCCGCCGGGCACTGCCCGAGCGTCTGGCCCGTCGGCTCGACGCCGTCATGGAATCCCTCGCCTTCACGGCTCCGCCTGGCGAGTCGGCCACCCCTGAGACAGGGGTCCTGCTCGCCATCGCCGATGCGGTACGCCATCGCCGCCCGATCTCGATCAGGTACACCGCCCGAGACGGCCGACGAAGCGAACGCACGCTGCACCCGTACGGGATCGTCACCCACACGGGCCGGTGGTACGTCACGGGCACCGATCCCGGGATCGGCCAGGACCGGACTTTCCGGCTCGATCGCATCGTGGACGCGAGGACGCTGCCAGGCTCGTTCGAGCCGCCCGCCGGAGTCGATCCGGCACAGCGCTTCCTGTCAGGGCTCGCCAAGGCCGCGTACCGGCACGAAGTGACCCTGCGAATCCACGGGACGGTCGAACAGATCCGCACCCGACTCCCCGCCAGCGTCGCGAGCGTGGAGGGGCCCGCGCCCGCGGAAGGAACAGATCCGCACACCGAGCGTTGGCTCCGCGTCGAATTGAGAGCAGAACGGCTCGACTGGTTGCCTCCCGTCCTCGCCTCGCTCGACCGGCCGTTCATCATCGAGCGACCGGACGAACTCCGAGACCTCGTCATCGCGCTCGCCGACCGGCTCACCACCTCTGCCCGCCAAGCCTGACGTCACCATCTACTGCGAGAATCCCCGCTACGGATTCCCAAGCCACTTGGCCTCCGGTCCGCACGCATCGGGCACCGGGACATCAGGGACGGAGCAGATCAGCTGAGACAACACCCGGCATCCAGGCTTCCGGGACCGGATCGCTTGAGATTTGCCGTGGCCCGGCGCGAGGCGGGCCGGGTGATCGACGACCAGCAGCCGGAGCTGGGCTCCCTGACCACCTGGGCCGCCTCTCCGGCACAGCGGCTTCCTCCAGCACGCCGGCCCCCGGCTCCCGCTTCGGGACCGTCGCGTCGTCCGCCAGGATCTCCGTCATGGTTTCCCGGGTGATCTCCAGCCTGGACAGCACTATTTCCTGCTCGGCCAGACTCTCGGACAACTCCGTCATCCGGGCCCGCAGTTCCCCGATCCGCTCCCGCGCGGCAGCCTCCCGTCGCTCGATCTCCTCCAGCCACGACGCCATCGCCGACACCCCTGGAATCCGGTCATCCGACACCATGGCGATCGAGCAACACACCCAGGTCCCCAAGGCCGGGCTCGGAGTAGGGACGCGGAAGGCCCCGCACGAAACCCGGAGGTCGGGGTTCATGTGCGGGGCCGCTCACGGGGTGTGGGCCGTCAGACTCCGATCATGGTGTACGTACCCGTACCGTCCTGCCTGCCGCTGGAGTACTGGCGGATGAACTCCCCGTCCGCGTACCGGTCGTGGCCCATCATGGAGCCGGTGTACTTGTTCCGCACACCGACCTTGAAGCTGCCGGGTACGTCGCGGTAGATGTAGAACCGCTGGAGGTCGTCCTCCGTGCAGGGGGCCGTCTGCAGGACCGCCCGTTCGGTGGCCGCGTTCTGCGCGGCGATGGTCGCGCACCCGCCGTTGCCCCAGTTCCACAGGGACGCCTCGAGGACCCCGTTGTTCTCCGTCACATTGCACAGGCGCCAGTTGTCCAGGTGGGCGCTGAAGATCGTCGAGGGCCGCAGGCGGACACCGTCGGCCGCCAGGAGCGGCGCGCCCCAGGACAGGGGCTTGCCGGGTACGGCGATCTTGTAGGCGCCGGGCTCGCAGTTGAGAGCGGCCAGCGCGCTACGCCCGGTGGCCTTGGGCTGTACGGCGGACGTGCCGCTGGTGAGAGCCGGGTGCTGCACGAGGCGGTCCCGCATCTGCTTCGCCGTCGGCGCCATCGCACCCGCCGGGTGCTCGGCCTTCGCGGCGGCCGAGCCGCAGTCGAGGAGGCTCTGTGCCTTGGCCATCATGCTGTTGGCGGGGACCTTGTCCTGGCAGCGCACCGCGCCTTCCTCGAGGGTGGTGTAGGTGGTGTAGCTGCCGCTGCCGGACCCCTCGATCCACTTCAACGCCCAACTGCCGTCGCCCTGTTGGGCGCGGTTGCAGTTGAGGCTTCCGTACGTACCGGTGACCTTCTTGGTGCCCTTGTAGATGCCGTAGTAGCCGGGCTGGTTGAAGTTCCACGTGACCGAATTCGACTCGGTGTTGGTGGAGGAGTAGTCGACTTTTACGTCCAGGCCCAGGCTCGCGCCGACCTTGCCGAGGGTCTCGACGGCGAAACCGCCTTCGACTTTGCCGTTGAGGCCGACGGAGACCGAGATGGTCGTCTGGGTGCTGGTGCTGACGGTCTGGTTGCCGGTCGTGCCCTCGGTGACGTACCAGCCCTTGAAGTGGGTGATCGTCGGAGACACTTCGGTGGTCTTGATGTACGGGTGGCGTGTGCCGAGGTCGGCCGCCGTACAGGTGTCGCCGGGCTGGGGAGCTGTCGTGTCGGTGGGCGTTGCAGCAGCCGGTGAGGCGGCAAGGCCCACGGCGGTGACCGCCCAGGCGGCCGCCGTAGCGGTCACCGCCATGACTGATCTGCCGATGCGGCTGGCGGGTCCTATGGGGCGCATTGTTGGCTACTTCCCCTTGGTCGTATATGTGGCCGGTCGAGATGAATGTAGTGGCCACAGAGGTGGTGGCGTGAGGCGGGAACTGGCCACAAATGATCATGGAGAGGCCTATTCCGCCCCTGGCGCAGACCGTTGCCGGGCCGGTTCGATCCCCGGTGAACCCGTACGCCACCGAACATGGGAGACCACCCTTGGAAACGCGCCAGGCAAGCGCTCGACGGATGGCCGCCGACGTCGGTACCCGGCCTGCCAGTTGGGGTCGGAAGCCTGTTGGCGGGCGGCTTTCAGACGGTCGTACTGGGCGTGGGCCCGGAAGACACGGCCGGTCTTGGAGCGCGTGCACATCTCGCGCAAGGGACAGGTGTCGCAGCGTTTCTTGAACTGGGCGGTGCGTGCGCCGGTCGTGCCGGGGCGGCCGAGCGGGACGGCGTGTCCGGCGGGGCAGGTGACCTTGCCCTTGGCGGTGTCGACGTGGAAGTCGTCGGCGCTGAAGCCGCCGGCACGGCGGGCCGCAGCGGCGGCTTGATTACGACGGTGTGGCCGTCGGCTTCGAGAGCTTCGCGCAGGTCACCGGTGCCGCAGGCGCTGTCGCCGAGCACGGTCAGGTTTTCGGTCTCCTCGGCGAGGAGGCTCTGGGCGCCGACGGCCTCGTGGTTCTCGGCGCCGCTGCCGGGGGCGAGTGCGACCTCGGTGAGCAGGCCGGTCTCGGGCTCGAAGGCGCCATGGGCGCGAAAGTCCTCCTGATGGCGGGTGCGGTTCTTGTGGATGTGCCGGGCTTCGGGACCGACGGTGGACACCACCCGGTCGAGGACGGTCCCTTGGGCGATGCGCCGGCGTCCGTCGCGGCCGTCGGAACCGTCGGCGACCTCCACGTCCTGGCTGGCGACCAGGGCCGGCAGCCCCAGGGCGTCGGCGGCCTTCTCGTCCAGCTGCCGTTCGGGCAGGCGGCCGAGCAGGTTGAGCGCGTCGGTGACCAGGTCATCGACCAGCCTCTCGCGGTCCTGCTGGTCGTTCCAAGCGATGCGGGGTGCCCGGACCGGTGCAGGGGTGCGGCTTTTCTGAAGGGAACATCAGCCCGGTGCGGCCTTGAGCGGATGAGCGTCGTGGTTGGCCTGACGTCGCCGGCAGGGGGAACCGGTAGCCATCAGCAGGGCGTCCACGTCGGCATGCAAGATCGATACCTGTACCTTGCCCGTCACGGCGAGGCGACACCCGACGAAAACGGGCTCACGGAGGCTGGGCGGCGGCAGGCCGAGCTGCTCGGTAGACGCCTGCACGGTGTACCGCTGACGGCTGTCCACCACGGTCCGCTGCCCCGTGCGACACAGACAGCCCGGCTGATCGCAGAGCAACTGGACGGGGTGCCACTGCGCGAGTGCGAGACGGCCGGGGACTACATCCCGTACATACCAGAGCGGGACGAGCTGCCCTCCGAGATCGCCGACGCCGTGCTGCCGCGCCTGGCTTCGGTGCCGGCCGAGGAACGTGCACGTGGCGCGGAGCTGGCCCGCCGGGCAGTCGCAGACTTCACCGGACCGACGGACCACGGCGACGCGCCCCGGCATGACCTCGTCGTCACTCACGCCTTCCTCATCGCCTGGCTGGTCCGCGACGCGATGGACGCCCCGTCCTGGCGCTGGATGGGCCTCAACCACGGCAACGCAGCACTGACCGTGATCCGCTACGCCCCGGCCCGGCCCGCAACCGTTCTCGTCTACAACGATGTGAGCCACCTCTCCGACGAGCTGCGCTGGACCGGGTTTCCGGCCCAGCTTCGCACTCCCTGACAGCCTTCTACTGAATGCGCGGGTCCCCGGCCGGAGGTCCCGTGTGCGCAAAAGCCGGGCACCTGCCCTTCTCGAACGCCGGGAGTGACCCACCGGGCAGCACCTGGAACACTCGCTGTTGGCAGCGCCCCTACCGCTCTGGATCCTGGACCCACACCACGTACCACGCGCCCAAATGACGCCTCTCCTGACGCTTGAACACGCCAAGTCCTCAAGGAAGTCAACAGCGTTCGCAACAACGGGCCCCACCTCTTGGACGATGTCCCCTCGTGACGGTGATTCAGGAGAGGGGGACAACGGATCTCACGCGCCTGCTGCAGTCCTGAGCTGTTCCGGTACGGAGTCGCGGCCAGCGGCCCGTTCGGCGTTGCCACTGGAAACACCGAACGGGAGTCCGGGTGGCAGTCCGGCAGAGGCGGCGCCGTGTGTGCGGCGACGTGCGGGCGCTGGCCAGGCCGGCCTGCATGCCCACCGGAAGAAGCCCGGGGCATGTAGGCCGGACGCTCGGTGGCACGTGTCGGACCCTCGGCCGTCAGCCGACTGGGGCGGGCCGCGCATGATCGGCCAAAATCCGGTGCGGATGGGGCGCCGCTGCCGTTAATCTGCTGGTTATGGCACGAGGTATCTGGTCGCAGAAGGTTCGTTCGGCCCGCTGACGGCGGCGCCTTCTTTCTGCTGAATCTGCGCTCGCCGTTCCGGTTCCCGCCGGGCGGCCGTTTTGTGTTGCCCGGCTCCACTGCGAGCTGCGGAGCATCCGTTGAACCTCACCCCGACCCCCGAAGCCATGTCCCTGCTCGTCGAGGCCGGCGGTAGCGCACACGTCCGCGCCGAGGGCGTCACCGTCACCCGCGGGTCCCGACGTGTCCTGGACGACGTCTCGGTCACCGTCTCCGCCCGGTCGCGTCTCGCGGTCGTCGGCGAGAACGGCCGTGGCAAGACGACGCTGCTGCACGTCCTCGCCGGACTGATCACGCCCGACGCGGGCACCGTGCACCGGGCCGGCACGATCGGCCTGGCCCGCCAGGAGCTGTCCGCACGGGACGGCGAGACCGTCGGCACCCTGACGTCCGAGGCGCTGGCCGCCTCGCTCACCGCCCTCGCCGCGCTCGACGAGGCAACCACCGCCATGACCGAGGGCGACCCCTGTGCCGACGACCGCTACGCCGCCGCGCTCGAAGCCGCCACCCGGCTCGACGCCTGGGACGCCGAACGCCGCGTCGACATCGCCCTGTCTGCCCTCAGCGCCTGCACCGAGCGCGACCGCCCGCTCTCGACGCTGTCGGTCGGGCAGCGCTACCGGGTCCGGCTGGCCTGCCTGCTCAGCGCACGCTACGACGTCCTGCTCCTCGACGAGCCGACCAACCACCTCGACACCGACGGACTGGACTTCCTGACCCGCCGGCTGCGCGAGCACGACGGCGGCCTCGCCGTCGTCAGCCACGACCGGGCGCTGCTGCGCGACGTCGCGGACTGGTTCCTCGACCTCGACCCCACCCGTGACGGGAAGCCACGCCTGTACACCGGCGGCTATGACGCCTGGCAGGACGCCCGGCGCCGCGAGCGTGAGCGCTGGGAACAGGACCACGAGGAGCAGCAGAGCGAGCACCGGCGGCTGCAGGAGACGGTCTCGAAGGCCCGCGACCGGCTCTCCACCGGCTGGCGGCCGGAGAAGGGGACCGGCAAGCACCAGCGCCAGTCCCGCGCACCGGGCCTCGTGCAGGCCCTGAACCGGCAGCAGGACGCCCTTCAGGCACACCGGATCGACCTGCCCGAGCCGCCGCGGGCGTTGCGGTGGCCGGACCTGGGCATCCGGCCGGGGGCCCCGCAGCTGCGGGCGCACGGCATCGCCGTCGACGGGCGGCTGGCCGGCCCGCTCGGCCTCGCCCTCAACGGCGGCGACCGGCTCCTGGTCACCGGACCGAACGGTGCCGGGAAGTCCACGCTGCTCGCGGTGCTGGCCGGTGCACTCGCTCCCACGGACGGGCACGTTCAAACGGCGAAGGGGGCACGGGTTGTCCGGGTCGTTCAGGAGACCGCGGTGCAGGACCCCTCACGCACGGTCCGCGAGATATACGCCCGCCACGTGGGCCGGTTGGTAGCCCGCGGGGTGCTCCGCGACGCCGACGCCGTCCCGCTCGGGGCGCTTGGCCTGCTGGACACCGACGCGATGTGCACGCCGGTCGGGCAGATGTCGCAGGGGCAGCGACGGCGCCTCGACCTGGCGCTGGCGCTGGCCGGGCGGCCCGGGCTGATCCTGCTCGACGAGCCGACCAACCACCTGTCGTCGGCACTGGTCGACGAGCTGACCGACGCGATACGCGACACGAGCGCCGCCGTCGCCATCGCCACACATGACCGGCAACTGCTGCGGGATCTCGCGCACTGGCCGCGTCTCGAGGTGAGTGGATCTCCGGCACCGGGCGTCCGGTCCGGCGCAACCCGTTCGTCAGGCGGATGAAAGCACGACCGATGCCGGAAGGACAGCCGCCATCGAATGACGGCCTGGCGGCAAGCGTGTGCCGAGGGTCAAGAGCAGTCGGAGGATGCGAGCCCACAGGAGTTCGCCCGGATCGCTGCCGGCTTCGAGGTCCTCCTGGAGAAGCTGGAGTCCACCCAGCCGTAGTCCTCCCGTTGGCGTTGCGCGGGAAGAGGCAGGGTGGGCGGGGCGGCCAGCCGGGGAATGGTGCGGTTGCAGGTGGAGGGGCATCAACGGTTCTGCCAGCCGGCTGATCTGGATGATCTCGTCCCGGTACTGCGGCAGCATGGACCGCAGCCAGCGCTGCGTGGCGAGGAAGGAACTGGCCTCCTCAGTGGTGTACGGCCGGTGCCACTCGGCTGTCAGGGCCTGGATGGCGCCGATGGGCCGCAGCCAATGCCTCTGCGCGCTGCGTTCGTTGCGGTAGACCGCGCTGCTATCCCGCCGCGTCACCGCCACCGAGTCGACCACCGGCACCTCCTCGGCGGCCGTCACGGCCTCCGCTACCGCCGCGGGGGATAGGTCGTGCCCGGCGGCGGTGGTGAACCGACCCGGCCTGCTGCTGTGCCGGCTCACCTGGGCGTAGCGGACGGCGGTGCCCTGGCGGGAGTCCGCCGCACGCACCCCCTGGACGACCAGCTCCACCCGGTACCCGGCCCGGTGGCAGAGGAGTGCGCTGTTGACGAACTCTGGGGCACTGGCGGGGGCGCTCTTAACCAGGGTGGCATCCACATTGCCGGGCGGGAGATGTTGTGCTCCGGCCCGGCGAGCGAGGCAGTTCACGACGACGCCGACTCCGGCGGCGATGCCGCGAGGATCGTCGGCGGCCAGGGTGAGGGAGAGGCGTTCCAGCGTCGTTCGTGATGCGGCGAGGGCAAGGCCTTGTCCGGCGGTGACCTCGTGGCATTCGCTGCGGGGCCGTCCAGCGCATGGAGGGGACGTCGTGTTCGGCAGGCCCTGCGTGCTGCTGGACGTGCCGGCAGGCGCAGCAGCAGAACTATGAAGCTGGCGACCGCGTTGACGGCGCCGCAGCTGCGAACCCGCCGGCCTGCGTGGCACTGTGCCCGGCGGGCAGGCGGCTGGGCGCCGGGGCGTTGAGTTCCGCGGCGCAGGGCGGAGGCACATCGGGTACGCACCGTCGGTGGGGGAGCGCGGCGCGTCGTGCACTGTGTATCGCCTGGTGCGCTCGACGCGCACCAGACCGCACCGAGGTGACGGTGGTGCCGGCGCCATACTCCGGGCCGGCGCGGAGCACTGCCGGTGAGGCCCGCGCACCGGGTCAGGTATGCAGCTTGTGCTCTGGTACCGCGGACCGTGTGCGGCCGGTGGTCTGTCATCCGTCTCGCGCAACGCGGTGGGAAATGCGGGCTGTTCGGGTTCAGGTTCGCTGTGACGATTCTGTGGCATGGAGCGAACTACTCCGCCGCCCAAGTCCACATAGATTCACTCATGCACCACTAAGCCACCCCGGATCAGGCCGGATGTGGGCAGTCGGTGCCGAAATCCCTTTCTCTGCTCGCACTTTCCCATGCAGGAGTTGCCATGCGTCGTCGCGCCCTCCGTGTCGGCTTAGCCGCTGCCCTCGCCGGTACTGCCCTCGCTCCGACCGCCGCGTTCGCGGCCGATTCCCACGGCACCCGCACCGCGTCGTCGGCCGTACCCTCAGCCGACCAGTGCACGGTGGTCAAGAACGGCAGCGTCGGCGCGGGCACCGGCATCCGGATGACGATGAGCCCGCAGGGCCCGTCGGTCACCTTCCTCGACCCGGTCGACGGCCCGATCACCAGATTCGGCACGCTCGACCGCAGCCGTCCCGCGCTGCCGCAGGACGCGGGCATCGATGAGGAGATCCTCAACCCGTACGGCTCGACCCCGCAACTGCTCACCAAGACCCAGGGCGGCCTCGACGGCCAGTACGGCCTCGTCGACTTTCCCCGGCTGCCCAAGGGTTGTTCGGTGGACAAGGCAACGGTCATCAAGCAGTGCACGGTGATCAAGCACCAGGACATCGGCGCGGGCACCGAAGCCCGGATGTCGATGAGCCCGCAGGGCCCGTCCGTGGACTTCTACGACTGGTCCGACGGCAGCCGGATCACGCGCGCGGGCACACTCGACCGCGCACGTCCCAAGCTTCCCGACTCCGCCGGCATCTACGAGGAAATCGTGGAGCCGGCCAGCTGGACCCCGCAGTTGAAGTCGAGGACAGAGGGCGGTCCCACCGGGTACGCATTCCTTGACTTCGCCAAGATGCCCAAGGGCTGCCCGTTGTACTGACCCATCCCGCACCACGTCGTCCATCCCCGCTCCTGGCCGGGAGTCACCAGTACACGCTGGCTCCCGGCCGGAGTTGCACCGCCACACCCGATTCGGTCCACTCATAGAGCACGGCGCGAGAGCCACCGAGGTTCACAAGCTCGCCGTCCGCTACGAGGCAACCGTGCTCGTCGCGGCCATCAACGAGTGGCTGTGACCGCCAGGTGGGGGTCCAATGAGCAACTCCAACGTCAGTTCATCGTGCAAGGGGATGCCGTACTCGCCCGTCAGCGGGATGGATGGCTTCACCGCTCAGGCCGAATCCACCGCGCCCGGAGCGACACCGGCTGTCGGCGGGCGGTGACCCGGCCGTGGGTGATCCAGCCGGAGAGGGTGACGCGGGGCATGTCGAGCTCTCGGGCAAGGTCACTCGGCGATCATTCGTCGGGTCCGAGGGGCTGGGCGTTTCGGCGGAGGCTCCGTTCCTGCTGGCTGTTGCAGCCCAGTTCGCGCAGTAGCTCGCGGATGCCTTGAGTGCCGAAGTGTTCGCGGCGTTTGGGCGGGCGGAAGCCCTCGGCGTTGAGGGTCATGGCGATGGCGGGGGCAGCGTGTCCGGCTGTGGCGAGTTCGCGGGCGCGGGCTGCGAGCCGGGGGAAGTAGCTGAGCTGGTCCAGTCGGCCGACGGGGCGGACGACTTCGCCGTCGGTTTGGTGTCCGCCCCCCTCGATCTCCGCGACGGTGAACTGCTCACCGTCGAAGCCGACCGGCAGACCCGGCCGCAACGTCGTCGTCCACTGGTTCATCCGTGCCTCCGCAGAACGCACTCTCCTGATAGCGGGCGGGCCGCGAGGCCCGTGGTCAGCCGCCCCGCCCACAGCAGCGCCAGCAGCGGCGGACGGGCCTCCTCGGGCTTTTCGGTCCCCGGCCGGCCGCCGTTCGGCGAGCGCCAACTCCCCACCGCGATGGCCTCCTGCCAGGCGCGTTCGACATCGTCGGAGGGGACGACGCCGGGGTGCCGATAGGCGGCCAGGAACCTGACGTTCTCCAGCAACGTCGGCTCGGCACCCGACCAGACCTCGTACTCCCAGCCGTGCTGCTCGATCAGATGGCCCGGCCAGGCCAGCGCCCGTACGACCTTCGGGTCCTGCAGACGCGAAGCCGGCTTCACGTTGACAACGCGCACCGTCCCCGACCGCATCACCAGGAGGAAGTCCGGTACGTGACCCCGGCGAAGATGCCCGCACACCGACGGATCGAAGTTGGCAAGCAGCAGGCGGGCCAGCTCCAGCCGGCTCTCCGTAGACAACCCGACCGCCCGTCGTGGCGGAGGCGTAGTCGCCCGAGTAGTGCTTCATGCCATGTGCCGAGCGAACCCGGTGCCGCTCAGATCGGAGGGTTGTAAACAGTCGAGAACTGACAGCTGCTGAACGTAATCACTGCCCATGATCACCTGGAAATGCTCGATCGGTGCTCGTGATCACGCGGAGTTGCTCACGAAACCGCGGAACCTAGATGACTGTGGGTTTGGAAGGTGTTGCTGCGCCCTGGCGTCTTCGTTGTGAAGGAAGGAAAGCGATCTTGCCTTCGATGCGTGTGGTGGCGGTCGGGTAGCTCGGTGCCGGTGCTCGGTCTTCTGGCATGCGATGGTGGGGCGTGGTGGACCGGTGGCCGGGCTGCGAGTTGGCGCCGTCGTCGCCGTTGCCGACGACGCCTTGGTCGGTCTCGCGGTCGGGCTCCAGCGTCGTATCGGCCTTGCCGGCCCGCACGGCGGGTCCCGGGTTCCCGCCCGCGCCGGACGGTGGCCGGCTCACCGGCCGACTGATACGGGACCGCATCAGCGGCGAGGCGTCAGCGCTCCCAATCCTCGTTCCAGATCAGGGTGTTGCACTGGGCGACCTCGGCCTTCGCCTGGACCACAGCCCGTTGCCTGGACTCCAGTACGCGGCCCTGGTCGGTCTTCAGCCGGTAGAAGACGTCGAAGGTCCGGCTGGAGCCGAGCCCGTGGGGGACCAGCCAGCCGGGGGACTTCCCGTCGGCTACCGGGTACGTGTACTCCTTGCCTCCCCGCTCACGGACGACGACCTGTGTCTTCGCCGGGACCTTCTCGCCGGCCGGGACCTTGCCGGCCGTCTCCCAGAGGACGTCCATGTACGTCCACCACACGCTGCACGGCAGCGATGCCCGGGGCACGGGGAGGATGGGCAGGACGCCCTTCTCCAGGCGCGGCGCCGGGGGCGGGTCGGCGGTGGCGGCACGGAAGACGTCCACCAGCACCTCGACGAGCTGCTCGGTGAGGAGAGCGACATCGACGACCTCGCCGACGACGGGCACGACCTGGGCGGCCGCGAGGGCGGCAAGGGCCACGGCGTTGACGGCAATGGCCTCGGGGTCGCCGTGCTGGATGCCGTCGGCGATGCCCAGGGCCTGGCCGAGGCCGGGGACGACCGCGGCGGTGACGGCGGCCTTGTCGAGCGTGGTGGCGTCCTTGTCGGAGAACGTCCTCGCCAGGCCGTAGACCCAGGTGCCGACGCCGGCGGCGCTCGCGGCCACATGGGCGCCGCTCACCGAGCGGACCTTGGCATGGGTGAGCTCGGCGGTGGAGTGCGCCTCGCCCCAGGTCGGGCCCTTCGGGCTGCGCCGGGGCAACCGCTCGGCATGCTCGGGATCCTGGGCGATCTTCTTGGCCGTGGCCTTGGCCTTCTCCTCGGCCTTGTCCCAGTCCACGGACAGGCAGCGGTCGACTGAGCGCTTGGTGCGCCCGGTGGGGGCGAGGCAGTTGGCCGGGGCGGCCGCGTAGATCGCGGCGTCCATGACGGAGCCCTTCCCGCGGAACTCGACGACCGACTCGGCCTTGCCGCGTTCGGCCAGCTTCCAAGGGACAATGAACTCGCTCTGCCCGGAGCCGTCGTCGGCGATCTTCAGGACGGTGTTCTTCTCCCCGAGGGCGTCCATGAGCGGTGTGCCGTCGGGGACGCCGAACTCCTTTTTGACGAAGTCCAGTTGGCGCCGCTGGAAGGCCTCGCCGTTCTCGTGTTCCTGGGGAGTGAGATGGACCGTGGCGATGTTCACCTCCTCCGGAAGGGTCACCTTGACGACGCCGCCGGCGCTGCCCGCCTCGTCGTCGATGCTGTATCCGGCGGCATGCCCGGTGGTCTCGGCGAGGTAGAGCCCCTTCCAGTTGGGGTCGTGGTTCCCGGCGGTGCCCACGGGACGCAGACCTTCGAGGATGGAGGCGAGGTGGCCGGGCTTGTAGCCGTGGAAGGCCTCCAGCCCGGTCTGTCTCGCCTGGGTTATCCGGTTGCCGCCGGGTGCAGGCGTGGGGGCGGCATGGGCCAGTTCCGCCGAGGCGGTCGCCATCATCCCGGCGAAGGCCGTGGTGGCGAACGCCCGGGGGAACAGGGGCCGGAGCCGCGGGGGCTTCGTCCGCTCCGGCTGGATCGGCATTGCGCGCATACTGTTCCTCTGTTTCATGGGGGACATGAGGGGGTGATGCGGGAGTTGCCGATAATCCTGCTGTATGGGGCACGGCCGGGAATATGCTCCATAAGGAAGGCAATTGGCGCGCCGGCCCCCGCCCGGGGGACGGGTGGACCCCGCCGTTCGGAGGGGTGCCCTCTGTGTATGCCGCCGGAGCCTGCGACGGTCTGTTGCCGGTGCCTGCCACATCAAGAGGGGTCTTACGCAGAGCAGTTCACCGGGGGGCTTGCCGACGTTCCTGGCGGAGGCGGTTCGGCCGGTGAGGCCCTTGTGCGAGGTTCCGCCCGTTCGCCGCAGGGCGTCACAGGCCAACCGGCCTGACCCAGAGCACACGTTGGCTCACCGGTGGGGAGGTGGCTGTTGCGGGTTTTCGCCTGGGTCTGCGCGCAGTTCCGCGGTGCTCGATTGCTTGCGGCGGCGTAACTGGAGGGTGGGTGCCTGTGTCAGAACCTCCCGTTCCAAGGCTGGATGTTCTGACACAGGCACCCATCAGGACGGCTTTCGGGTCTGCTTCGCCGACCTTCACTGGGCCTTGTAGCCCCCGTCGACGTTGAGGATGGTTCCTGTGACGAAGGACGCGGCCGGCGAGGCGAGCCAGGCGATGGCTTCGGCGACCTCGGTGGGGCGGCCCATCCGACCCACCGGCTGGAGGGCGGCGATGGCGGCTTCGTCCCACGTGCCGGCCTCGATGGCGTTGTTGAGGATGTCGGTCTTGATTGAGGCGGGGGCGACCGCATTGATGCGGATGCCGTCGGTGGCGTACTCCAGTGCGGCGGACTTGGTCAGGCCGACCACGGCGTGCTTGGTGGCGGAGTAGTTGGCCGCGTAGCGGATGCCGCCCAGGCCCGCGATCGAGGCCAGGTTGATGATGGAGCCGCCGGGGGTGTCCTGGGCCAGCATCTGCTGGATCTGGTACTTCATGCTCCAGAAGACGCCGAGCACGTTCGTGGTGAGCATCTGCTGGAAGCGGCTGGTGAGTTCGTCGGCCAGGCGGCCGGTGTCGAGGGAGACCCCGGCGTTGTTGACTGCGACATCGAGCCGGCCGAAGCGCTCGACGGTGGCCGCGACCAGGGCGGCGACGGACTCTTCGGAGTCGACGTCGGCGGCGATGAAGGCGGCTTCCCCGCCGTTGGCGCGGATCTCGCGGGCGACGGCTTCGCCCGCTTCCTTGCGGCGGCCGGAGACGACGACGGCGTGGCCGGCGCGGGCCAGGGCCAGGCCGGTCTCCTTGCCGATGCCGGTGGTGGCTCCGGTGACCAGGGCGACGCTGGCAACGCTGACAACGCTCATGACGGTGGACCTCTTTCCCGTACAGGTGGGCACGGCCGGCGGTCCCGTTTGAGAAGACCGCCGGTCTCTTGCGTCCCAAGCTAAGAGACCGGCGGTCTGATGTCAAAAGACCGGCAGTCTGTAATATGGAGGCATGGCGACCTTCCAGCGAGCGCGCAGCGAGGAACAGCGCGAGATCCGGCGGCGGGCGATCCTCGACACCGCGGCAGCAATGCTTGACGAGATGTCCGTGGGCGCACTCAGCCTGAACGAACTGAGCCGGCGCGTGGGCCTGGCGAAGTCCAACGTGCTGCGCTACTTCGAGTCGCGCGAAGCCGTCCTGCTGGAACTGCTGGACCGCGACTGGCGGCAGTGGACTGCCGCCCTTCCCGAACAGCTCGCCGCCTCGGTCACCCCCGGCGCCCCGCCGGTCCTGCGCGGTCAGGAGTTCGCCGCCGTCCTGGCACACTCCCTCGCACAGCACCGGGTGCTGTGCGACCTGCTCAGCGCCCAGGCGGGCGTCCTGGAGCACAACGTCTCCGCGGACGTGGCCGCCCGATACAAACGAGCGGCCCTCGACAACGTCGCCGCTCTGGCCGCGCTCGCCCGCCAGCACCTCCCCGAACTCGGCGGCCGCGCCGACCAGTTCTGCGCCCAGGCCATCATGGTGAGCGGCGCGGTATGGACCCATGCTCGGCCGTCCGCCGCCATGCTCGCCGCCTATGCAGCTGATCCCTCACTCGCCGCCCTGCGCATGGACTTCACCGCCACCCTGGAGGAGATGCTGACAACGCTCATCGCGGGCGCCCTCGCCAGGATCGAGGAATGACCAGGAACCCCACCCGTCCCCCGTCGCGTGCACCGGTGGGGACGGCTGGGCGCTTTCGCGCCTCCGCTGACGGAGGCGGCGTCCTTGCCCTCGATGGCATCTACGCCGCCCCGGCCCACGTCTCAAGGTCTTGGCACAGGCACTGAACTTGGCTTTTAACGCCGGGGTGATAGCTAAACAGCTTGCAGCAGCTGTTGCACTGTCTGCGAATGCTCTGATGTGCACTGTTTGCGCCGTGCGGGCTAGTGTGCAGCACATATGTACATCCATTCCGTTTCGGATCTGGTTGCCGCTCCCTCCGTATAGGGCAGGTATGGGAAGTACATTCCGCGTTCTGGGGAGGGGGCCATGCGTCGTTTCGTTGCCGTATTCGTTGTTCTTGTGGCTTCTGCCGGGTTTTTGAGTGCCCCGCTCGCCTCCGCCGCGCCGACCGACGCCGTGAGCGATCTCATCTGCTCCGTGACCCTCCATCTCGCCTGTTGAGGGTCCTGTTAGCCGGCCCGTCGGGGTTTGGTCCCGACTTTGTGGTGGGCGGGCCGCTGGAACGCCTGGCCGGTAGCCAGGACTCGGCCCACGTCGTGACGGGTGGCCGGGCGTCGGTTCTTCGAGCCCGGCGGCCTGCCGGGTCCGGGACGGGATGGTTTTGGTGCACGTGCTGGTGATGCGGCCGTTGGACGGAGGTTTCTGAACCCTCGCCGGACGCGTGCTGGGGTGAGCCGCTCGGGCGGTGTCGGTTTCTCCCATGGATGCCGCAGGTCTGCCACGAGCGGGTGGGCGAGCCGGAGTTGGGCGTGGGCGGCGATGACGAGCCAGGTCCAGCGGTCGGCAGCCTCCGGGCTGCGGAGCCTGGGGGCGGTCCAGCCCAGCGTCTGCTTCATCATGCGAAAGGTGTGCTCGACATCGAAGCGCCTCAGGAACGCTTGCCAGCAGCGGTCGACGTCGGCCGCGGTGGCACCAGTCCTGGACCACCACAGCCAGAGCGGCTTCGGGTCGGCGCCCGAGGGCAGGTGCGCGACCTGCAAGCGGATGACCGTGCCCTCGATGATGGGCAGTTCAGAGGTGTGGTCGATCCAGGCGGCCCGGCGGGTGAGCCGGGGGTGGAGCCGGTCCCAGGACCGGGCCGTCGCCTTCCCGTAGAGACGGGTGTCGGTCACGGTCACCACGTGCTCGTCACCCCAGGTTTCCGGCTGCCCGAAGACGAACTCGCCGCCGTGCCGGGGCGGTCGGCCGCCCTGGGGCGGTGAGATCCACGGACGGGGCACAGGCTTGCGCATCACCCGGTCCGAACGCGTCCGGCCGAGGATCTCAACCGGCAGGCCGGCCAGCAGGTGGGCGAGCCGAGGGGCGTCGTAGCCGGCGTCGACCACGACCAGGATGTCTGGGTCATCTGACGTCCAGTGGCCTGCTGTGATCAGGCGCTCGACGACCTCGCGGATCTGGGCGGTGGTGATCGCGGCGACGTCGGCGCCGGGCGTCAGCCTGACGGCATCCAGGCCAGGATCGCGGTCCACGAGGTCCGGCCGGTCTCCAGTGCGGCGACGACCGAGTACGGCCAGCCGGGGATCATCAGGTGCTTGTTCTCGCCGTAGCCGTAGGTGTGGCAGAAGCACCGGTCAGGGGCCGTGTCCGCGTCCGGGCGGAGCCAGGGGGAGACGTCGACCGCGAGGACCAGGCGGCCGTCGGCTGCCTTCGGCAACGGCACCGAGACGAGGGCCCGCCGCAGCCGGCTCACGTCCACCCGACCATCGTTCAGTCCCGCGTACAAGGCGCCATGACCACGACGGTGTTCCGGGGCAAGGGCCAGTCCTACCAGCGTCTTCACCGGCCCGTCGGCACACAGCATCGCGTCGGTGAGTTCGAACAGCGCGTCTTTTCGCACGGTCAGGCACGCGTACAACTCCGTCCGGAAGTGTGACAGCAACTCGAACGGCTCCTGCTGGACATCGTGATGCAGCAAACTCGACTCCCGGCGGCCTTCGAAGATCCAATGCCTCTGTGACGGAGCACAGGATCAAGCGAAGGCCGCTGTCACGTACCGCAGTTCCCTTCGCGAGTGATCAAGTTCGAGGGGTCATTCGATCCGCTGTCCCAGCTCCGGCCGGTGACCGGAGCGGAACGACTACCGGTGGCAAGCTCACGCAACCGGCATGATGACGTTCATGACAAGCAAGACACCCACCGTGACCGTGCGACTTGGGCGAGCCGACGCCATCGTCCTGTTCGACTGGCTCATGACCACGGACCTCAACTCTGTACCCGTGACGCATCCGGCCCAGAAGCAGGCACTGGCCGATCTGCTCTCCCGCATGGAGTGGGACACCGATACCGACCTGACGAGCTCAAGCGCCGAAGAGATTGCTTCTGCTCAGGAAGAAGTCGCCAAGGACATCGGCTGGTGACGGCGCCCCGGTCAAGCCAGGGTCGACTCCACAGTCAAGGACTCCCAACTACCGCACGACGTTAAAAGCCAAGCTGAACTGAACGGTCCGGGCTGATGCGCGGGGACGGGGGGTGCCGGCAGACGGGGCATGCTGCTCCGGCAGGCCGACGGCTCCGCCCCGGCGCCTCCGCCGGGGCGGGGGCTTCGCCGGGCAAGGTTCGTCGAACGAGCCCGCATGAGACTGAGCTGTCCGGTCGATCGGGGTGCTGTCCGGTTGCGGACTTGGTGGTTCTTGCTTCGCGTGTGCTGCAGTCCGGCGGGCACGCGTCAGGGTGGGTCTCGTCCTGGAGCGTTCCTGGTGGAAGGGCTCGGTGGCTGGTTGCAGATGTGGCGAAGACGTCGGTGCGGTCTGGCGGCGGGAGTGGTGGGTCAGGGGGTGTTGGCGGTGCGGGCGGCGCGGCGGAGGCGGGCGCGGGCGGGGTCGCGCAGGGGGTGGGCGGGTGGGGGAGTGGGCTGGTCGGGGTGGGAGCGTGTGAACAGGGTGACGGTGACGCCTTCGGTGAATCCGTTGCGGCGCATCATGGCTGAAGAGGCCTGGTTGCTGGTTTCCACGTCGGTGATGATGCGGGAGGCGCCGGCGGTGAAGAGAGCGGTGCAGCACCGTTCGAGGAGTGTGCTGGCGATGCCTTTGCCGCGGGCCCGCTCGTCGAGGGCGATCCATTCGAGGTAGCCCCAGTCCTCGCGTTCGTCGTAGGAGAGAGAGCCGAGGACGAAGCCGAGCAGTCCCTGGTCGTCGGTGGCGACCCAGCATGCCTCGGGCTGTGCGTCGAAATGTGCGGCGACGCTGGACAGTGACCATGAGGTGTAGGGCATGGCGTTCACGTCGTACACGTGATGGCCGAGGTTGAGTACGGCTTCCAGGTGGGAGAGCTGCATGGGGACGATGTCGGCTTGGCTCATGCAGAAATCCTGACATAAGACTGCAAATATCCGTTGGTGGGGTAGTCGAGGCGGTGCGGTGCGCACGCGGGTCGCGTCAGGCCGTGGGTCCTTCCCGGTAGCCAGGAAGGCGACTTCGGCTACCTCCTCGTCGCCACGGATGGCACCTGACGCGGCACTTGAGGAGTCTTCGATCCCGGCCGTGGGCCGCAGCGAGGGGCGTTAGGGTGGGGGAGGCCATCCCCCACGTGTCGGACGCTGAGCGCCAGGCGCGGCCGGTGTCATCCGCCCGTACCGATCGTGGAGTTCTCCTTGCCTGTGCGCACCGTGTTCCTTTCCGCCGTCCGCCGCCGTCTCGTCGCGGGGTGCGGGATCGCCCTGGCCGCCGCGCTCACGCTCACGGGTTGTACGGGGGACGACAAGGCGCCGACGGGTTCCGCCACGTCGCCGTCCGCTTCCGCGTCGGCGGCCCCGTCGCCGGCACCCGCGGACACCGTGACGCCTTCCGCATCGCCGACGACAGTGCCGAAGGCCCCGGCCTCCACGAAGGCCGCGCCGACGGCGGATTCGGACGGCGCCGCTGCCCCGCCCGCCCCGAAGCGCACGCACGGCAGCACCGGCTCCCGGGGGAACGCGACCTGCGAGATCCGCTCCAACGCCGGGAACTGCTACAAGGCGGGGGAGTTCTGCCGCACCGGCGACGTGGGCGCCAGCACGCACGATGCCGGTGGACGGCTCATCACCTGCGTCAGCGGCAGTGGCCGTCCACGCTGGCACTGAGGCGTGTATCGAGTCGTGATCAATCTGTGGATTCGCCGTCGTGGCGACGCGTGGTCCGGTGGATCGTCTGGCATGGCACGTGTAAATGGCTTATAGAGCGTAGGAGTTCATCGATCCGCCCTCGTGAACGGACCGACTCATACCGATGATCAGGCATGCAGCCCGCCATCCTTCCGCCGGGACGTGTCCAGTGCCGGCCATGGACTGTGGCAGGGCGTTCGAGGCAGGGTCGCGTGCGGCCCGATTCTCCGGAACCCGGCTGACGCAGGCTCGTCAGTGCGACAGGATGTCCGTTTGTCGTACTGGCGAGTGAGAGGCGGTCCGCATGCCGCACCCTGCACCGCGACCGATTCCCGAGTCGACCGACCTGCTCACCGCGGAACTGGTGGTGGACATGGCCGCCCCCGTGGCGCCAGCCATCTCGCCGGACGGCAGCCTGGTCGCCTACGGCGTGGTCGCGAACAGCGGAAGGAACGGACGTCCGCACGGTTCCGTCTGGGTCGCCGCCGCCGACGGCAGGGCAGCCCCGCGCAGGCTGACCGACGGCACGGCCCGCGACGCCGCCCCGAAGTGGGCGCCGGACTCGGCTTCTCTGTTTTTCACCTCCGACCGCGAGGAGCGGGACACCGCTCAACTCCAGCGGATCCTGCTGGACGGCAGCGAGGACATCGCCACGGCAGAGTCCCTGACCAGGTGGCGCGGGGGCATCTGCGACTACTACCCGCTCGCCGACGGCCGCACCGTCGCGCTGCTCGCCGAGGACGAGCCCACCGCGGAGGACGAACGCCGGGAGGCCGAGGGTGACGATGCGAAGGTCTGGGGCCGGCACCTCCCGGTCACCCGGCTGCGCCTGCTTGACCTGGCGACCGGCGTGGTCCGCACCGTGGACGGCCTCGGGGACCGCCATGTCGTGGAGGTGACCCAGCGTCCGTACGGCGGCCCGCTGGCCGTGCTGAGCTGGGCCACCCCCGAGCTCGACCCCGGCATCACGACGGCAGGACTGCATCTGGTCGCCCCGGAGACGGGAGCCGTCCAGGACCTGGGCCCGGCCGGAGTCGAGGCCCGGTCCCCGGTCTGGTGGAATCACGACGGTGCATGGCATCTGGCCCATCTGGCGGTGTCCCCTGGGCACGTGGTCGGTGCGCTCGCCGTGATCGACACGGTCCCGCCGGCGACCGGCCCGACCGTCGAACAGCGCAATCTCACGGTCGGCATGTCCGCCTGCCCCACCGAGCTGGTGCAGGTCGCCGACGGGCCGCCGCTGGCGCTGTTCGCCGACGGGCTGGATACCGCGCTGTACCGGCTCGATCCGCAGTCGCTGCGGTTCCACCGATTGTCCTGCGCGCCCGGGACACTCGCCGGGCTCACTGCGAATCAATCCGGGGAGACCCTTGCCGTGCTGGTGAGCACCGCGCGCGAGCCCAGGAACGTCCACGCGGGACCCACGGGCGGGCCACTGCTCCGGCTCAGCGACACCAGTCCCGAACTGCGCAGGATCCGCTGGGGTGTCCAGGAACGGCTCAGCTACCAGGCGTCCGACGGACTCCAGCTGGACGGCCTGCTGATCCTGCCTGTCGGCCGGACTCGGGACGAGGGTCCGTTCCCGCTCGTCACCATGGTCCACGGCGGCCCCTACTTCCGCCATGCCGACGAGTTCACGCTCAGTGTGGTCGACTGCGGCCAGTGGCTGGCGACCGCCGGGTACGCGGTCTTCCTGCCCAATCCCCGGGGCGGGTCGGGCCACGGCCATGAATTCGCCGCAATGGTGGCGGGCGCGGTGGGCGGCGACGAGTGGACCGACATCCTCGCCGGGATCGACCTGCTGGTCGCCGGGGGAGTCGCCGATCCCGAACGCCTGGGCATATCCGGCTGGAGCCACGGCGGTTTCATGGCGGCCTGGGCCATCGGCCGAACCGAGCGGTTCAAGGCCGCCATGATGGGCGCCGGCATCAGCGACTGGGGCATGCAGGCCGGGACCGGCGAGTGGGGAATCATGGACGCGGCGCTCGGCGGCAGCACCGGCTGGAACGGGCCGGGACCGCACATCCACGACCGGAACAGCCCGATCTCCTACGCGTCCCGGATCCGCACCCCGGTCCTGATCCTGCACGGCGAGGAGGACACCAACGTCCCACTCGGCCAGGCGGTCCACTTCCACCGCGCACTGCGCCATTTCGGCGTCGAGCACGAGTTCGTCGTCTACCCCCGAGAGGGCCACGGGCTTCACGAGCGCGCCCATCAGCTCGACGCCCTCCGGCGTATCCGCGCCTGGTACGACCGCTGGCTGTAGGCCCGTACCAGGGTGGGCATTGAGTCGATGACGACTTGGTGGTTGGTGGAGTACCGGTAGTTCTTGCTGGATGCGGCGATGCTGCGGTCGCGGGTCGGGACCAGGGTGCCGTCGACGATCAGGGCTGTGCCTGCCGGGTGTCGGCTTCGGACCGGGGCCAGCGCGAGCAACGGGGCGATGCGGTCGATGACTCGGTCTGCGGCCGGCTTGGAGATGCCCAAGAGCGGACCGAGCTGTCGCATCGTCAGGTTCGTGCGCCAGTACGTGGCTACCAGCAGGATCCGGTCCTCCAGCGACAGGGCCCAAGGCCGGCCGCCGGTCGGGGCACCGCCGCCCCGACGCCGCACAAGTCCCACGAGCTTGCGGAACTGCCGCTCGCTCAGCCCCGAGAACAGCCCCACCCAGCCCGGCTCCGACGCCGTCACCACAACACCCACACCAAGATCATCACACACCTGACCAGGGCATACGGGACATCATTTAGGGAACCGGGAGGCGTTCTACCGGCGGACTGCTGAGATCAGTCCGCCGGGCTGTTCCTGGTGCTGTGGCGGGGTGTTGATCGGGCGGCCGTAGGCGGCGGCGCGTTCGCGCAGGGTGTGACTGTCGGCCTTCCAGCCGTGCCCGGCCAGCCAGGCCACCGGGTCGTCGGGCGTCTCCGAGACCCACATGGACGCTGCCGATCCCGGCGCGGCGTCTGCGCCGAAGCGCTCGATCACGCCGCGCGGGCCCAGTGTCAGCCCCATCCGGCTGCCTGCCGCCGACTGCGCGCTGATCTGGGCCAGCAGCAGCTCCACCGCATCCTGGGGCAGATAGATCAGCAGTCCTTCGGCGATCCACACGGTCGGCACGGCCGGGTCGTGCCCTGCGGCAGCCAGCGCGGCTGGCCAGTCCTCGCGCAGATCGACCGCGACGGTGATCCGCTCGCAGCGTGCGACGGCCTGCTCCTGGCGCAGTACCGCAGCCTTGAAGTCCAGTGGTGCGGCGGTGTCGACCTCGAACAGGCGGGTGCCCTCGGGCCAGTCCATCCGGAAGGCCCGGCTGTCCATGCCGGCGCCGAGCAGCACGACCTGCCGGATCCCGGACGCGGAGGCCTGCTGCAGCAGGTCGTCGAGGAACTTGGTCCTGATGACGATGGAGAACGACACGGCCAGCCGGCGGCGTCGCGCGGCCTCGTCACCTGGCAGTGGCGACGAGGAAGGCCACAGGCCGCCCGCGGTGGCGAAGGCCCGTGCCAGCGGGTCGCGGAACAGCGCATTCTCCCGCTCGCTCTCCAGCGCCCGCACCCTGGCCACCCCCACCGCCGTGGCCCACACCCCCGACGGCTGCACCCGCTCCCGCTCATCAGTCACCGCGCCAGCCTAGATGATCGATTCCAAGGGGCCTGATGAGGGGAGCCGGCTTCCTGCACGGCCAGCCAGTCATACGCGCAACTGACCGCCTACGACCACCCCAACCACCATCAGGCGAAGACCAACAGCCACCCTGTGCACGCGACCACACGAAGTGCACCAGAGCCGAGAACGGGCAGCACCGGTTCACCACTTCGGGAAGCAGATCCGGAGGCTGCTGTGTGCGAATAGTTCACGAGCAGCGGCACACCGGTTGTCGGCACTCAGTGACGGTAGGCGGCTGCCGCGATCTCGATGAAGGACCGGATCAACGGGTTGGTGTCACCTTCGTTGCACACCGCCACCACTCGGCTCGGCACCATGTCGATCAGCGGCACCACGGCCAACTGCGCGGGCAGGTCGTGTCCGAGGGGGGGCCAGGCCGACCGTGCCGTTCCACAGCACGGCGTGCAGGCATTCCTGGACGGCGCGCACCACTGGCCCCTCGCGCGACGTGCCGCCGTTCCAGTACGACTGCCAGACGGGGTCGGTCCCTTGCGGGAACTGGAACCAGCGGCGGTCGCTCAGGTCGGCCAGCCGTAGCCGGTCGCGGTGGGCCAGCGGATCGTCGGCGCGCAGGACCACGCCGACCGGATCGGTCCGCAGCGAACGCACCGTCAGGGCGGTCTCGTCGAACGGCGCCCGGGTCAGGGCGACATCGACCAGCCCGGCGCGCAGCCCGCAGGTCGGGTCGGTCAGATCGGTGTCGCGGATGCGGATGTCGATGCCGGGGTGGGTCCGACGGTAGGCGGCGGCCAGCCTGGACACTCCCGGGTCGGTGCCGTCGCCCAGGATGCCGACGGTGATGGTCGCGGCGCCGGCTGCCGTGCTCACGCGTACACGGACGCGGTCGGCATGGTCGAGCAGGGCCCGCGCCTCGTCGAGCAGCACCGTGCCGACCGGGGTGAGCGTGACACCGGCGGGCGAGCGGGCGAACAGCAGGGCCCCGACATCGGCCTCCAACCGCTTGATCGCCCGGCTCAGCGGCGGCTGACTCATGTGCAGTCGGGTGGCGGCCCGGCCGAAGTGGAGTTCCTCGGCGACGGCCACGAAATAGCGCAAGGTCCGTAGCTCCACGCTGCAACGATACCCACGAGGTATCGGCGCCGAGGAACGGGTCTTGGACAGCCGTGGAGCCCCGGCGGTGCACTTGTAGGCATGACCGAAACAGCGAAGAGCAGCGAACCTCAGACCGGCCCCTCCGTATCGGTGGTGGGTCCCGGCGACGGCGAGACGATCGTCCTGGGCACCACGCGCATGCGCGTCCTCGAGGACGGCAGCCGCACCGGGCACCGCCTCGCGATCACCGAGTCCGTCCTCGCCCCGCACACCCAGGGACCGCCGCAGCACCGCCACGCCCGACACGACGAGGGCTTCTACATCCTCTCCGGCACCGTGCGGTTCACCGTCGGGGACGAGGACCACGATGCCACCGCGGGCACGTTCGTGATGGATCCGCCCGGTACCCCGCACACCTTCGCCAACCTGACCGACCAACCCGCCGTCATGCTCAGCATATTCACCCCCGATCTGTACGTGCAGTACTTCCGGGACCTCCAGGAGGTGCTCGCCGGCGGCCGGCCGTTGACGCCCCAGGCCAATATCGACGCGATGAGCCGCTACGCGACCGAGCCTGCCACCGACCTCGATTGAAGGAGTCGACGGGTCTCCGTGGCCCGATGACCCATGAACGGGAACGATGAACATCGCCTACTGGATCGTCGCGGGACTGCTCGCCCTCTTCTACGTCTACGCGGGCACGCTGAAGGTGATCCGCAGCCGGGATCAGCTCCGGCCGATGATGGCCTGGGTCGACCGCATGCCCTTACCTGCCCTCAGGGCGCTGGGGACGGTCGAAATACTCGGCGCGACCGGCCTGATCCTGCCGCCGCTGACGGGCATCGCGCTCCCGCTGGCGCCGGCCGCGGCCAGCGGCTTCGTACTCCTCCAGGCAGGCGCGATCGCCGTCCACCTGACCGGCGAAGACCGCCGGATCACACTCAACATCGGGCTCACCACCACTGCGGCTGTGACCATCTGGCTGGCCACCGGGCTGTGATGGAGCACAGCCCTCGACCGGTGGATGCAACTGCAGGGACAGCCGCCACACGGCTGCTATCAATGGGCTGTGCCCACTCTGGACGGCTTGTGCGGGTCCTGGCGGCGGCTTGGTCCTCGGTTTGAAGCTGCCGCGAATTTCCATGCAGCCCCCGGTAATCGGGGCATCAGGAAGCCTGGGCGCTCAGCGGCCGCCGCGCGGCTCGAAGCAGCCGGTCTCCAGGAACCGGCCGTTGACCTTGACCTGGTAGTTGGTCGGCTGCGTAAACGCGGTGACACAGGCGTCGTCACGGACCCGTAGGGCGATGCTGGCGCCCTCGGGCCTGACGGGATGAGTGTCGGTGAGCCCGAGCCGCACTCCCATGTCCTGAACGATGAGTGTTCCACGGCCCTGCTCGCTGTCGGGGCCTTCGTCACGGTAGCCGAGCTGGAGCAGCGCCGCTCGCACGCTCTTCGGGTCCCACGTTTTGTTTTCCCAGAGTCGTTTGAGGACGGGCTCGATGCGGGCGGCCTCCGTCCGGGCGATCTCCTCGCTGGCGGGGGACATGCCTTTGGGGATCTTGAAGCCATTGTTCTCGCGGTAGTGATGAGCCCCGTCGTGGGAGTCGGGTTCCACGTTGCCCCGCGCGGGGCCGACGGGGGAGCCCGTGGGCGATGGGGAGAGAGCATAGCCGGGGCTCGGGGCGGGCCCGGACACCGTCAGGCCGGTGCGCTGCTGGTCGCAGGCGGTCAGGGTCAGGGCGGTGCCCAAGAGGAGGACCGCGGCAACGTATCGGGATCCGGATATCTGCACGAGGAGGACTCTGCCACGGCGCCGGCACGGTCAACGCTCGCTCACGAAGTCGTAGTTACAGCGGGCACGGCCCGGTACTCGCGAAGCTGCCGACTCCTACGGTTGATCGCTGACCCAACTGGGCTGGCGTCGCTACCGCAGCAAGCCTGATCACTTTCCGCAGCGTCGCTATCCTGGACGCAGGCTGGGCCCTCAGTGCGATCCCCCGCCGCCTGCACCTGGATCGCAAGATCATGTGCCGCTTCCGGAACGCCAGCTTTGACCAGCTGCTGACCGCCGCCCACCACCGGCGCCCGGCAGGCGTACTGGAACCGTTCAAGGCACACTTCAACAACCGGTGATCACCCGCCAACGACGTAGGCCTTGATGCAGGTATCCGCGAGTTTCTGACTGGCCATCAGATAGTGGATCCCCAGTGGAATGACGCCTTTTCGAAAGAGGTTCTCTCGTTCGAGACCTCGAAGTCTTCGTCCCGGCCGGGGCGTTCGAGGTAGTGGGCCGAGCCGCTGCGATGAGCGCGCAGGATCTGCAGGAGTCGCTGGTAGCGGTCCGGGGTCATGAGCGCGTGCCAGCCGTGAGCCGTCTCGAAGCGCCACTCGGTGTGCTCGGCCGGATCGAGGCGGATCCGGGCTTGTTGCTCTTCGGTGAGGAGGCCGCCGTCGAAGACGTAGCCGCACACCGGGACGGGGTACTCGGTGCGGGCCTGCTCGTGGATGGCGGCGATCAGGCGTCGCTGGGCGATCACCTCGGGGTTTTCCACGGCGAGGTCGAGGCCCAGCTCCTCCTCGCCTTCGCGCAGGGCGGCGGTGAACGGGCCCTCGCCGTGCTCGACGTTGCCGCCGGGGAAGTTCCACACGGCCGGGTTGATGGCGGAGCGCAGCCCAAGGATGCGGCCCTGCAGATCGGTGACCAGAAAGCAGCCGTAGCTGGAGGGCCGGGCGATGGTGGTCAGGTAGCCGCCGACCGGGCGCCAGCCCGGGATCGACAAGCGGCCGGTGAGCCACTCGATCACCGTGCGCTGCCCGTCGCTGGTCGGCGGCAGCCGGTCCGCTCGTGCCCACAGGTGGTTGTCGTGGTTGAGGGAGAAGGCGATGGGGGTGGCGTCCGGCACGACGGTGGTGAAGACGAACTGCCTCACCTGGCGGCCGCGCTGATCGGTGAAGTCCAGGTGTCGCGCGTATTCGAGCGGCAGGCCGGTGAGCCCGGTCTCCTCGTCCAGCTCCCGCGCCGCACCGGCCGGGACCGGTTCGCTGTCCTCCCGGCCACCGCCCGGGTACTCCCACAGGCCAGGCAGGACGTCGTGTGCGGCCTGGCGGATCAGCAGGATCCGGCCGGAGGCGTCACGGACCACCACACCGACGCCGATCCGCTCGATTCCCTCGCGAAAGGCCAGGTCGGTGAGCACGTCGAAGTCGATCACTGGGCGGGCTCCTCGCGTCGGGCAGGCACGGCTCGCAGGTCCGAGATCGTCCCCGGGTGAGTCGGATCGGTGGAAGACAGGGGCTGAGCATCCCAGCCCGCCGCCATCCGCAGCCGCTCATCGGTGTCGGTGCGCTCGATCTCCACCCGCTCAGTCCCGCGCTGCGATGGTGTGCCGCAGGACCTCGAAGGCTTCGGCCGCCTCGCGCCCGATCTGCGCGCCACGCAGCCTTGCAGCGGCCAGTAGGGCCTGGGTCGAGCGTGTGTGCGGCCAGGGCCTCAGCTCCGACGCGTATAGCTTGAGGGCCTGTTCCTTCATGGTGAGGGCCCGTGGGGTCAGCGGCTGGAACCAGGTGGGCCGGAACGGGGTTCCGGTTCCCCATTCGGTGGCGGAGCGGATCTCCCAGGCAAGGACGGTGTTCACGGGGCAGCCGGGCTGCGGCCGCGTGGCGGCAGCGGTGGCTTCGGCGGTGATGCGGTGGTCCAGGGAGAGATCGGCGGGGCTGTGGGTGTAGACGATGTCGGGCTGCCAGCGGCGGATGGCATCCTCGATGGTCCTGGTGATCCTCAGCCGGGGGATGGTGTCGAAGCCGTTGTCAGGGAAGTTGGCTGACTCGGCCTCGGCGCCGTAGAGGGCGGCGACTCGGCGGACGCAGTCGGCGCGGTGGGCGCGGACCGCATCGCTGTTCTCGTCGAGGCGGCTCGTGGCGCTGGTACTGAGGACCAGGATGTGCACACGGTCTCCGGCATGGACGTGTTCGGCCAAGGTGCCGCCAGCGCCGAGGACTTCGTCATCTGCGTGGGCGGCGACGGCCAGGACGCTTCGTGAGGTGGGGTTCATGGGCGGGCTCCGACGGGCTTTCTCCAGATGTGGGACCGGTCGCGGGCGGTGGCGGCCAGCGCCTGGTCCAGCGGACGGGAGCGCACCGGCCCGTAGAGGGCGGTGAACAGGCTCATGTCGGCGGTGAACGAGCGAATCTCGTTGGGCCGGGGTGCTGCGTGCGTGATGGTGCCGCCGCCGGTGACGCGGATGATCGTTTCTGCGAGCGCGCGGATAGAGGTCACCCGCCCGGAGCCGCAGTTGACGATGGATGGCAACTGCGGGCCGTCCAGGATGCGGCGGAGCATCGTGACTGCGTCGTCGATGTGGGTCAGGTCCCGGGCCTGGCTGCCGTCGCCGTCGACCGTTAGAGGCTGGTTCCGGGCAGCGGCGTCGAGGAAAGCGGGGACCACGGCGTCGGGGTCCTCGGCGGGGCCGAAGGTGTTGAACAGGCGCACGATACCGATCTGCCGCTCCGCCTGGAGCAGCGACCGGTAGATGTCGGCCAGGTGCTCGGTGGCGGCCTTTCCCGCGGCGTACGGGGAGCGGGGTGAGTGCGGAGCGGTCTCGGCGAGTGGGCCGGTCCGCTGGCCGTAGACTTCGCAGCTGGAAGCCAGCAGCAGCCGCCGGGCGCGGGAGGCGGCGAAGGTGTGGATTATGTGCCGGTCGACGGTGATGTTGTGTTCCAGGCCGCCGACGTCGAAGGAGCGGGGCACGGACTTGTGGGCGGCCAGGTGAACGACGGTGTCGACGCCGTCCAGGTCGGCCGGGGTCAGCGATCGGACGTCGCGGACCTCCAGGCGGTCCGGGCGTGGGCGTGGGGAGACGACCGAGAGGTTGTCCAGGGCGGTGACGCCGTGCCCGGCATCGCGCAGGGCTCGTGTGAGGGCGGAACCGATGAAACCGGCCGCGCCCGTGATGAGCAGGCTCACAGGAAGACCTCTCACGGCTCATGTGCATCAAGGGCCTGGGCGGCTTGGCCCGGACCAGGTCTGCGCCTGTCACGTGCAGGGTCGACGTGTCATCCGGTCTACGGCGATGCGGATGCGGGCGGGTCCGCCGAGAGGTCGAGAAGGTAGATTCCGGCCTCGCCCGCGACGCAGAGCCGGGAGTCAGACAGCCAGGCACAGGCTTGCACCGGTTGCTCGACTCGTAGCGCGTTGGTGCAGGTTCCGGTCCGTGCTTCCCAGATCCGCACGGTTCCGTTAGTGCTCGCTCCGGACACCCATCGGTCGTCCGGGGAGATCGCGCACCCCCAGATCGGTCCGTTGTCGCCGGTCAGGGTGGTCCGCAGGGTTCGGGTTGTGAGGTCCCAGATCCGTACGGTCCGGTCGAAACTCGCGGACGCCAGCCAGGTGCCGTCGTTTGAGAACGCGCAGAAGTTGACCCGGGCGGTGTGGCCGGCCAGCACGGCGAGCTGCGTGCCGGTGGCCACGTCCCACAGCCGCACGAGTCGGTCGGCTCCCACGGAGGACACCTGGGTCCCGTCCGGGGACACCGCGCAGCCGAAGAGGGCTCCGAGATCGCCGTCGAAGACGTTGCGCAGTTCGCCGGTCGCCGCGTCCCAGATCCGCAGGGTGGCGTCCGAGCTGGCCGAGACCAGCCAGGTGCTGTCTGGCGCGACGGCGCACCGGGTCACCGCTGCGGTATGGCCGGTCAATGTGGCACGTGGCGTCCGCGAGCGCGCGTCCCAGAGCTGCACCAGCCCGTCCGCCCCTCCGGACACGAAGTACGTGCCGTCCGGTGCGCAGGCACAACACTCCGACCAGCCGGTGTGGCCGTGGTGGGTTGGGTCGGCAGACCCGGTGGCGACGTCCCAGACGGTCACGGTGCCGTCTGTGTTGGCGGAGACGACCTGGCGTCCGTCCTGTAGCGCCGCACATTCCCGGACCGGTGTGGCTGGCATCCGGGTTGATTCGACAGGCCTGCCGCGGAGCTGCTGGCGCCTGCTGGCCCCGGGCCTGCCCTGCTCGCGGTACCAGACCCGGACCATGCCGTCCGAGCCGACTGCGGTGAGCCAGGTGCCGTCCGGTGCCACCGCGCAACCGTTGGCTCCGCCGGCGTTCCCGAGGAGGGTGGTATCGAGGTCGCCGCTGGTCGTGTCCCAGACGCAGACGGCATGGTCGGCTCCCGCGGACACGAGCCAGCTGCCGTCAGGGGCGATGGCGCAGCCGTTCACCCAGTCTGTGTGGCTGGCCAGGGTCATCCGCTCAACTGCGGCTCCGACGTCCCAGAGGCGGATGGTGCCGTCCGTTCCGGTGGAGGCCAGCCATGTTCCGTCCGGGGCGATGGCGCAGCCGGTCACCGCGCCCTGATGCCCCGTCAGGATTGTCTGCGCCGTGCTGGCGGTCAGGTCCCAGAGGCGGATGGTGCCGTCCGTTCCGGTGGAGGCCAGCCATGTTCCGTCCGGGGCGATGGCGCAGCCGGTCACCGCGCCCTGATGCCCCGT